>DATANL010000500.1:0-3456 GCA_036266295.1 Pyrinomonadaceae bacterium
GTTTGCGGTGGCCTCGCTGCTTTGCGGAATCGCGCCCACACTTTTGGTCCTCGTAGTCGGGCGGGTCTTACAGGGTGCTGCTGGAGCGCTGATGGTCCCCGCGGGCATGGCGATCATCTCCAACGCTTATGGTGCGGAGCAACGCGCGCTTGCTCTCGGGACATTGGTAGGCGTATCGGGCGTAGCTCAATCGATGGGGCCGCTTGTGGGTGGTTTTCTTACGGCCGAGGTGAGCTGGCGATGGGTGTTTTTTATAAACCTCCCGCTGGTCGCCGTGATAATGATCGTTACGGTCCGGTCAATTCAAGAGTCGCACGCTGAGAACGCTTCACATCGCATTGACATCGCCGGCGTGCTGACTCTGGCGGCGGCCCTAACGAGTTTGCTTCTCGGCCTTGATGCCGCTGAGGGTAATGACAAGAATCAGATGGGCGCGTTCGGCTTGATCGCTCTCTCGCTGGTCTTGTTTGTGATCTTCACCTTCGTTGAGCACCGCACTGACAACGCCATTCTTGACGGTAAACTTATTCGACTGCCGGCTTTTCTTTGTTCCTGCGTCGCGAGCTTTCTTCTTGGGTTCGTATTCTTTCTTTTTCTATTCATCACCGCGGTTTACTTGCAGGAACGCCTCGGCTACAACGCATTGACAGCGGGAATCGCTCTGGCGCCGCTCAGTCTTGTCCTTGCCGTAACCGGAGTTATGTCCGGGCGCTTAACCAGTCGGATTCCATTGCGGACTCTGCTGATCATGAGTTGCATTTCCCTCGCGCTAGGACTGGCGACTCTTTCCTTTGTGCCTGCATCCTACGGATACATTGGGATGGTGCTTCCGTTTCTGCTGGTCGCCGCTGGCGTCGGCCCCGGATTTACTCTGCTGAACACAGCTGGCCTCGATGCCATTTCCGCGGAGCGCTCCGGCCAGGCAACGGGAATGATCTACATGTTTCGGTTTGCCGGAGGCGCGATAGGAGTAGCCGCCGCCAGTGCACTTCACAGCGCGTTCTTTCACCGCCAACTCGTTTTCAGATTGTCCGGAACCCCACTGTCAATTGCGCAACAAAAGCTTTTGGAGCAGCCGGGTGCGGCCGAACGAATCGGGCATATCGACAGCGGCCTGGTCGCCAGCCAGGTGGAACAAGTCCTTCAGGCATTTCACGAATCGTTCGCGGCGGCATTCACCGGCACGCTGCGGTTGAATGTGATATTGCCGATCGCGATCGCGATCCTGGCGATGATGCTGCTGGAAGGGAAGGATGGAATTAAGAATCCGCCGAGCCGGGATGTCGTCGGGTAGATTGGTCGCGCCGTAGTGTTCACGTAGCCGGAACGATTCACGGTTCTCGATTCTCGTTCTCGCTCCGACCGCTACGCCAGCAGGGAACCAATTCGGCGCGCCGTCCGATATTCTTGCGTGAAGCGTCGTTTTTGCTCATGCCAGTCACGATGGCCGACGGCGCTTGGCGCAGCCGCCGTTGGCGGAGCGGCGACGCTCTTTGTCGCCCGCAATTTCTTCCCGACTGAAAAGAAGATCCATCACGAAATCATCACTGACTATGCAGTCGGGGACGATGTCTTCGTCCGAACGATGGGAAATCTGCTTGGACCACCCTTGCTGAAAGGCAACAAAGTGACCGCGCTGGAAAATGGCGATCAGATTTTCCCAGCTCTGCTCGAGGCGATACGTTCCGCACATCACACAATAACATTCGAGAATTTCCTCTTTAAAGAGGGCGAAGTATCGGATGCGTTTGCCGAAGCTCTGGCAGAGCGCGCTCGATCCGGGGTGAAAGTGCACTTTCTCCAAGACGCTCTGGGCTGCGATTGCGTTCGTGGCCGCGCTATGAACTTGGTGCGACAGGCAGGGGTCCAACTCGAAATCTTCCGCTTCATCAATGTAGCCATGAATTCCCGCACGCATCGCAAGCTTCTCGTGATCGATGGTCGGACCGGTTATCTCGGGGGAACCGGGATCGCCGACGACTGGAAGGGTGATGGACGCACCCATGGACGCTGGCGCGACTCGCATTATTGCCTGGAAGGTCCCGCCGTCGCGCAGATGCAGCAGGCGTTTATGGATAACTGGCTCGAGACGCGCGCAGAGCTGCTGCACGGTGATGAGTATTTTCCAAAACTGGAACCCGCGGGTGACGAAATGTGTCAGGTCTTTAAAAGTTCAGCCGGCGAAGGCTCGGACAGCGCGCGCTTGATGTTACTGGTCTCGGTCGCTGCCGCCCGTCGCCACATTCGGATCGCAAACGCCTACTTCATTCCGGACAGACTCTGCATGCAGACCTTGCTCGACGCGCTACGACGTGGAGTGAAAGTCGAGATCATAACGCCTGGTCCCGACATTGACGCAAAGGTGGTTCGTGCGGTGGGCAAGACGCGTTGGCGGCGATTGCTGGAAGCGGGCGCCCGTTTCTACGAATACCAGCCGGCGCGCTTTCACTGCAAATATCTGCTGGTGGATGATTGCTGGGCGTCTGTCGGTTCCGCGAATCTCGACAACCGCTCCTTGTCATTGAATGAGGAAGCGAATCTAAACGTGCTCGATGAGAAGTTTGTCGCCGCGCACACGCGAGTCTTTGAAGACGACAAGAGTTACTCCCGCGAAATCACGCTGAGCGATTGGCGAGAGCGGCCCTGGGGCGAGAAGATCAGGGGCCGGATCGGATCGCTGCTCGCATCCCAGATGTAGCAGCGAGACTAAGTCGAAGCAGAGATGACCAGCGAATTCACTTTACCGCGTCTACGCGTTGCCACTTACAACGTGCACGGTTGCGTCGGGATGGATCGACAACGCTCAGAAAGTCGCATCGCGGAAGTAATCGCGAGCATGTCGGCTGACATTGTGGGTCTGCAAGAATTGGATCTCGGCCGATCGCGCTCCTCACGTGCCGACCAGGCCGCGCTGATTGCCGCGCAGCTCGGCTGGAAATATTACTTTCATCCGGCGATGCGCCGCGGGGACGAGCAATATGGGAACGCCATTGTGAGTCGCTTCCCGATCGCGCTGAAGCGCGCCGATGAGATGCCCGGTGTGGCGCCCTGGTATTGCCGTGAGAAGCGTATTGCAATTTGGATCCAAGCGGAGACCGATCTCGGTTCGGTGCACATTATCAACAGTCATTTTGGTCTCGGCCGTAACGAGCGCCAGTTGCAAGCGGAATTACTCGTCGGACCGAAATGGCTCGGCTCCATCGCGCCGGATGAACCGGCAATTCTACTCGGAGATTTCAACAGTGTGCGGAGCTCGCGCGCCCATCGGCTCATTGCCGGCCATCTGCGTGACGTGCGCACACTCGTCCTGCCGGCACGGGCGTTCCGTACCTTTCCCACTCGTCTCCCCTCTCTCGCGGTCGATCACATTTTCGTGAACGCCGCGTTGCACCCCACACAGCTCGACGTCCATCGCACGTCGCTCGCGCGCCTGGCGTCTGATCACTTCCCGCTCGT
>DATANL010000501.1:0-4239 GCA_036266295.1 Pyrinomonadaceae bacterium
TGCCTCCGCGGACGCTAAATAGAAGACCAAATCCGCGATCTCGCCTGGCTTACCGACCCGACCCAGCGGGTGGGTAGTCTTTGAGTGCTCGAGGAATTTTTCGTAATCCGCTTCGCTCATTCCGCCGCGCTTATGGATCTCGGTGACTACAACGCCAGGGTTAACGGCGTTCACCCGTACTCCCTTCGGCGCGAGTTCGAGCGCAGCACAACGAGTTAGTTGGTCCAACCCCGCTTTCGACACGCAATACGCGAGCACTCCAGGAAAAGAACGCAGGCCGGTGACGCTGGAAATGTTTACGATATTGCCTTGTGTCTCGATTAAATGGGGCGCGGCCAACTGCATCAGATGAAACACTGAACGCAGGTTTACATTCATCATCGCATCCCATGCCGCCATTGAAGTGTTCTCGATTGTTCCCGAGGCGATATGACCGGCGGCGTTTACCAGCACATCCAGCCGGCCCGCACGTGCGATGGCCTGCTGAAATAAGTTGTCGAGGTCGGTCTCGTTCGTTATGTCGACGGCAATTGTTTCTGCCTGCGCACCAAGGGCGCCAGTTTCTGCTGCGACATTTTTCAGTTCAGCGGTTTTGCGGCCGATGGCAATGACGTGATCAGAGGCGGCAGCGAATCGGTTGGCAAGGGCCCGGCCGATGCCGGAAGTTGCTCCAGTAATCATCACGACGCGCTTGCCATTGTTATTCATCTTAATCTCCATGTTGTGGACCTGGCCGATTTGCGAAGAGCGGAACGCATATTGACATACGACCTGACAAAATGACTATACTTCGAAGGATTCATAAACGAGTTCCCAGTAACTCGCATGCCGGGTCGTTATAGGCCGCTCCTCCGACTGAGAAGTTTAATTGCAGGCGACTGAAGTCGAGGGTGATCGTGCAGCGATCATGAAGACTCTGTCGTTATCAAAATAACGTTGGCACGTCCTCAATCTGCTTCCGGATACATGATTGCCGCCGCCGCGGCGGCCGCGGCCCTGTTCTTTGTTTTGTGGTGGATGTTGCAGGCCGAAGAGTCGCCTTGGGTGCCGGCCGGTTTGGCCGCGAGCGTGGTGATGCTGGTGGCTGCCTTTGCCAGATTATTGGTGGCCAGGCGCGTTCACAATCAGCGTTCGACCACGATTCACCATTCGCATGAGCGCGTCGCGCGACGGCCGACGCTCGACGAAGTGATGTTGTCGACGAGTCGCCATGCCTCGACCCTAAGAGCGTTGCAAAGGCAATCGATCGCCGCAGACGAAAACAAGACGGCTGACCGCCATCACGAGGTTTATGAACTTTGCAGTGAATACCTGACGGGCGTGGAAAGGGCCTTGCAATCTCCGGCGCTTCAGGCCGATGGGCGGGTGGCCCTGCGGAGCGGACAGCAACGCGTGCGCGAATTGCAAAAGCACCACTTGCTGACCTGGGCGCGGCAGTCGGCGCGCGCGCTGACTCATGAGGCCCAGCAGCGCGTGAGACTTTATGAGAAAGTAGAAACCGCCAATCGGGCCCTGGATTGCATCGACCAGGCCTTGAATCTTTGTCCCGGCGATGAAGAATTGATTGTATCGGCGCGGGCCGTGCGAGATTTCATCACCTCGAGTCGCGTGGCCCATTGGGTAGAACTCGCCGAGCGCGCTGCCTTTAAAGGTCATTTTCAAAGGGCGATCGACTGTTACCGCGACGCACTCTATTATCTCGGTCGAGACAGTCTGGATCCTGCCGGCAACGATACGGCGGAAAGAATTCGCAAAGAAATCGATGTGCTTCGGGTCCGGATCGGAGCCGAGGCGGTTCGCCCAGACAAAGACGTCGTCCAGAATTAGACCCGTGGCTAACTTAGAGCATGTTTAGACCAAAATGTCCCCGTTGCAGTAGTCGCCGAATTCGTCGCGGATATGATCGCCGACCCTGGTACTTCCGTTTATTTGGCATCCATAACCTTTTGTGCGATCATTGCAACTGGTTATTCAGTGCGTTCAGTCCGTTGTTTAATCTTCGGCAAAGCTACCGAAATGGCAGTAAGCGCGTGCGCTGATTTCAAGCGACGAAGGATTTTTATGAGCAATAAGATGCTGATTCTCGCGGCGATTATCGTTATGGTCGCCCTGAGTGCGTCTACGAATCGTGCGCAGGACCAGACACAGTCTTCGGCGCCGAATTCTTCCGGTGCAGTCGACTCCCAGGGCATTCGCAACTATCTCTTAGGCCCTGGCGATGTGTTGGATGTGCGTGTTTTTGGACAGCCCGACCTGAGTTCGGTTGTTGAAATCGATTCCGACGGAAACGTTTCTTCGTTGCCATTCCTTGAGACGCCAATCAGGGCCCAGTGCCGGACCGAAAAAGAAGTCCAGAAAGACATTGCGTTGGCGTATGCCAGGTACATCAAGAACCCTCAGGTCAGCGTCCTGGTAAAAGAGCGCAAGAGCCGGCAACCTTCGACCATTACCGGCGCCGTCCGTTTCCCGATGCAGGTAATCATGATGCGCGAGGTGCGCCTGCATGAATTGATCACGAAGGCAGGCGGTTGGACCGATCGCGCCAGCGGCACGATTGAAATCATGCACACGCAAGCGCCCATGTGTGCTACTGACGGTGTATTTCAAAAGGCGACGTTGGCCGAAAAGGGCAACTTCGGAATGGTGCTTTACAAGATTAACGATCTCAAAGCCGGCAAGGAAGAAGCGGATCCGGTTGTATGGCCCGGCGACATCGTCACGATCAGAGAAGGCGATCCGGTTTACATCACCGGCATGGTCGTCAAACCGACCGAGTTGGTAATTCGGGACAAGTTGACGCTGTCCCACGCCATCGCGATGGCCGGCGGTCCGCTGCGAATGGCCAACACGAACAACATACACATTCTTCGTCAAAAAGAAGGCGGTCAGGACGATCTGAAATTTAATTTCGACGCGATCCGCAAAGGCAAAGACCCCGACGTTGAGTTGAAGCCGTACGACATTGTCGCGGTCGACGAGGCCAGCCTGTTCAGCAATAAGGGCATGGGCGACTTGCTGAAAGGCATCGTCCGTGGCTCTGCCAGCATGGTTACCTCGCGCGGTATCATCTATTGAACTTATTTCTGCGGGAATTTATCCATCTAAGATTTCATGAGTCAGAGAATACGCACCAAACCTAAGAAGAACCGCGCGCTCACCTATCTGTGGATTTTTGGATTGGCGCTGCTCGTTTTTCTCTTAATCTATTTCGAGCAGACGGCCGTCCTCTACATTTTCTCTACGCTCGGCGTCACCGCCTTGCTGATTATCGTGGCGACTGCCGATCTGGGTAGCAGTGAGCTCTCGTCGAGTGAACCTTCACAGGGCCGCAGCGTCGCTGAATCTGCCCGACCAGCCAAGTAGACTTCTTGTGCATCGTGCGTTGGTTGTCGAGTTGGCAAATCTGCGCCGCTCGCATAGAGTATTGCGCCAACAGTCCAGAGTTTTTCCGGAGGTCCAATCCAAAATGAATAAGATCAAGCTTTCCTTCGCGCTGGCGCTCGCCATCGCCGCGCTTTCATTCACAGTTCCGTTCGGCGGCGTGCACGCGCAAAGAAACGGTGACGGCGGTGGTGGCGGGCCGATCAAATATCCCGAAACCAAAAAGGTCGACACCGTCGAAGATTATTTCGGCACCAGCGTCGCCGACCCATATCGCTGGCTGGAAGCTAACGATTCACCCGAAGTTGCCGCCTGGGTCGACGCCCAGAACAAGGTGACCTTCGCCTACCTGGACCAGATTTCCTATCGCGCTCAACTCAAAGACCGGTTGATGAAGTTATTCAACTATCCGAAGTACACCTCGCCGGTCCGTCGCGGCGATCAGTTTATCTTCGCAAAGAATGATGGCTTGCAAAACCAGAGCGTCTGGTACATCCAGAAAGGACTCGCCGGAACGCCTGAAGTATTGTTTGACCCTAATAAGTTTTCCGCCGACGGAACCTCGCGCCTCGGGGCCGGTCCCACCTGGTCGGCGAACGGAAAATACATCATCTACGGAGTCTCGCAGGGCGGATCGGATTGGAACGATTTGTATGTGCTGGACGTCGCGACGCGCAAGCCGCTCAGCGATCATTTGACCTGGATCAAAAATGGCGGCGGTTCGTGGAAAGGTGAAGAAGGATTTTTCTATAGCCGCTATCCCGAACCCGAGAAAGGCCGCGAACTTTACTCCAAGAATGAATTTCAATCTGTCTGGTACCACAAGATCGGTACGCCACAGTCGGAAGACGAACTCAT
>DATANL010000502.1:0-6239 GCA_036266295.1 Pyrinomonadaceae bacterium
GAAGCTATCTGAGGGGTTGGGACTCGCCTTCGCCGGCATCGATCTGAAGATCACGCCCGAAAAGCACGTCTACTGTTTCGAGGTCAACCCGAGCCCGGCTTTCAGTTATTACCAATCGAATACCGGTCAACCCATCGCCGACGCAGTTGCGGCCTACCTGGATGGGGAATGAATTACCAGGGTTTAGGGGGTGGGGTGTTGGGTGTAGGGATGTTTTCACGTTATTCGACTCCTCACGCTACTCAATCCGAGTTTTGCTCCAAAAATCTCTCATTCATAACCTCTTAGCACGGCCTAAGTACTCGGTGATCACTACACCCGACATCCTTCACCCTCGTCTTTCACTCAAGCAATTTCGCCGCTTCGAAAATCTGCTCGGGCCGCGCGCGCACCCAATAATTCTCTGTGAGCATCCGCCAGCGAACGGCGCCCTTTGAGTCGATCAGAAATTCAGCGGGGCGCGCGATGTCATGTCCTTTGATTCCCTGCCCCGCATGGACCAAATCGTAACGGCGAATAGCATCGAGGTCCGGATCGGAAAGAAACGTGAAGGTGTAGCCGGCCTTCTGACAAAGGTCGCGTGACTCTTCCGGACTGTCGACGCTGATCGCGACGGGACGAATTCCGGCTTCATTAAATCCATTCAGATTTTTTTGAATGCTCCGCAACTCGGAGTTACATAGCGGTCACCAGTAACCGCGATAGAAAATCAGCAGCGTCCCGCGCGGCGGTTTGTTATTGATGGGTTCCGCCAGTAGCGCGGTCAGGGAAACTGGTTTGTTGCCGGTATCTTTGAGCGTGAACTCGGGGGCCCGCTGGTTCACCTGCGGCGCATTCGTCGAAGGCGGCAGCCATCGCGACGCGACAAACGCGGCGAAGATAAACATCGCGATCACGAGCACGCTAATGAGCGCCACGACCGGTGCGATGATCTTTGAAATCAAACGCCTCCCCGGCGCAAAGGCGCGGCGAACACCAAAGAACAAGAGGACCAACGCCAGGATGAACAGCGGGATATTCACCCACGGAAAATCTCGGGTCGTGGCCCACTTCGCGAAAATGAATGGATAGCTCAGGAACGCGAAGATGGTGAGGACGAACCCCAGCCACAGCGGCCAATTAATTTTTTTCATGTTTAAGCCCCGCGATTGATCAGTTAGTGACTTCCCTCCTTCGCGGAGAGCCGTCGCTATGCAACCCGACGGGTTGCGAGATAGTAGCCGGTGGTCGGAGCATAGCGAAGACCACCGGTGCCGAGTGATCCGGATGCGCACCCTGAAAGGGTGCCAGAAATCCTCCCGAGAATCTTGCACCCTGCAGGGTGCTGCTCTCTTCCAACTCTTTCCGGTGGTGTTCGCTGCGCTCCGACCACCGGCTACTATCTCGCAGCCCTTTCGGGCTGCAGTCTTCGCATGAACCGACTCCGATTACAACCCCTCACTTCTTCGCGTCCATCCAATTGTCGCCGATGCCGGTTTCGGCAATCAGCGGCACATCCAGCTCGACCGCGTTTTCCATTTCGCGCTTCAACGTTTGGGCCACCTGCTCAGCCTCTTCCGCCGGGCATTCCACCAACAACTCATCGTGGACTTGCATCAAGAGTTGCGCACTCAATTTTTCCCGGCGGAAAGCCTCGTCCGCGTGCAGCATCGCGATCTTCACGATGTCACTGGCCGTGCCCTGTATCGGCATGTTGATGGCTTCGCGTTCCGCGGCTTTGCGAATGTTCGCGTTGCGATCGTTGATGCCCTGCAGCGGACGAATTCGGCCGTACAACGATTTCACGTAACCATGCTCGCGCGCTTGCACCGGAATCTCATCCATGTACCGCCGCACGCCTTTGTAGGTTGCGTAATAGTCGTCGATTACTCTGCGCGCTTCCTGCCGGCTGATGCCGATGCGCTGCGACAAACCCCACGGCTCGATCGCGTAGGCGATGGCAAAATTCACGATCTTTGAGAAGCGACGCTTCTCTTTCAATTCCTCGTCCGTCTGCGCGCCGAAGACCAGACGCGAAGTTCGATTGTGAATGTCGTCGCCTTTTTGAAATGCGTCGAGCATCATTTCATCCCGGGTTATGTGGGCCAGCAAGCGAAGTTCGAGCTGCGAATAATCTGCCGAGATTAGCTTGTTGCCGTCTTCAGCCACGAAGGCCCGACGAATTCGCCGGCCGAGTTCAGTGCGGATGGGAATGTTCTGTAAATTGGGATCGCTCGCCGACAAGCGTCCTGTCGCGGCCACCGTCTGATTCAACGAGCCGTGAATTCTTCCGTCCGCCGCCACCTGGTTCGGCAACGCGTCCGTGTAGACGCTCTTTAACTTCTCCAGTTCGCGGTATTCGATGATCAACCGCGGCAACTCGTGGGTTAGTGCCAATTCTTCGAGCACGGCCTTGCTGGTGGAAACGCGGCCCGTCGAAGTCTTGCGTCCCGACACGATGTTCAGCGTTTCAAAGCACTCGGCGACCTGCTTTGGCGAATTGATATTGAATTCGCGGCCGGCCATCCCGCAGATTTTATTCGTCAAGGTCTCGAGTTCGCCGCCCAGATAACGCGACAACTCACCCAACACTTCGCAATCGAGACGAAGGCCGGCGCGCTCCATGCGATAAAGCAACGGCGCCAGCGGCAGTTCGATCTCGCGATAAATATTGTCGAGACCTTTTTCGTCGATCCGCTTTCGCAGAATCGGCGCGACTTGCGCCGTCAGGTCCGCAACCTCCGCTGCCTGCCACGCCGTTTCACTCCAGCCGGCGTGCGGCGGTCCGCCGCCTTCGACCGCAACCAGCTCGCGCGCCAAATCATTCAGTTCATACTTGCTGCGCGAAGGATCGAGAATGTAGGCCGCGATCAAAGTATCGTCACTGACCCCGCTTATTTCGATCCCAAGTGGCGCGAGCAACGCGGTGGCCCGTTTCAGATCATGCAGAGATTTCTCGGCAAGTCCGTTCGTCATCAGCTCGCGCAGCTGGTTGATCGCCGCGTCTCTTCCGCCTTCGAAGTTTTCCAGATCGACGAAGGCCGACTCACCGGCGTGCGACGAGAGCGCGATTCCGTTCGCACCGTGGTTGTCCCGCACGGTCTGTTGTTGGCCCGCGCCCGGCGGCAAAGAATTCGAAAACGCCACGCCAATCGATTCCGCTTGCCACAAAGCTTCTATCAACACCGCGAGGTCACGCTGGTTGTTCACGATCGAATAACGTCGTTCGGTGGTTGAGAGCGGCTGGGCGGCATCAGCAAATTCGTTCGAAAGATTGGTGAACTCGAGTTCGCGAAAGAGTTCGAACGCGGCAGCGCGGTCAGGAGGTCGCCTTTGCAGCTCGGCGAGGTTCAATTCGATGTCGATGTCGGTCTTGATTTCCGCCAGCTCGCGCGATTTGCGAATCAGATCCGCGTTGTCGCGCAGCGATTCGCGATAACGCTTGTTCTTAATTTCTTCCCAATGCTCGAGCGCGTTTTCGATCGACCCGAAGTCCTTGATGATTTGCGCTGCGCCCTTGGGCCCGACTCCGGGCGCACCCGGAATGTTGTCGATCGAATCGCCCATCAACCCGAGCAGGTCGACCAGCTTGTTCGCCGGCACGTCAAACTTTTTTTCGACCCATGCTTCATCGCACCATTCAATCGGCGGCACCGGCTCTTTGCGCTTCACGACCTGCGAATTCTGCCGCATGCAGACGACCAGAGGATCGCGCACCAACTGACACATGTCTTTGTCGTTGGACACGATCACTGCCTGCAGACCTCTGTTCGCTGCCTGCGTCACCAGCGTGCCGATGACGTCATCCGCCTCAAATCCCGGCACGCTGATCATCGGAATGTTGTAGGCTTCGCACAGACGCTTGATGTATGGCAGTTGCGACGCGAGATCGTCGGGCATCTGCTCGCGATTGGCTTTGTATGCGCTGAACGACTCATGCCGAAAAGTTTTTTCTTTCGATTCAAAGATCGCGGCGATGTAGGTTGGCTGCTCGTCCTGCAAGAGCTTTCGCAGCATGTTGGTGAAGATGTAGACGGCTTGCGTCACCTGGCCCTTGGTGGTCATCAAAGGCGCGGCGCGGTTAGCAAGCGGCGCAAAGTATGCGCGAAAAATATGTGACATCGAGTCGATGAGAAAGACTCGTTCCGCCGGTGTCGAACCGGCAGGGGACTTCGTTGGTGGCATTGTGAGTCGATCATAGGGAGGCCACCGGCGTAGCGCAAGTTGTTAACTTGTGCTGTTTGCGATCAGGCGCAAACTAACAATTTCCGCTACACGCGCCGGCCTCTGACTGGAGCGCAACCGTCCTCGGTTGCCGGCGTCTGCAAGCGAGGACGCTTGCGCTCCAGTCGATTAATAGTTGCGTCCACGCCGCATTTGATCGCTCGTTGGTTGTTGCTTTACCACACCGCACCGTAAGCGATGCTGGTTTTCGAGGCTGCCTGCGAGGAACAGCCCTTGCTCCTCTAATTCGCATGAATCCTTTCAGCGCCAGACAGACTACCGTCGCCGAACCTGTCGAAGTCAGCGGCATCGGATTGCACACAGGGGTGCCCGTTACGCTGCGTTTGCTGCCCGCACCGCCGGACACTGGTTACGTCTTTCGCCGCAGCGATCTTGGTGGTTTTGAAATTCCGGCGACGGTCGAATCAGTCGCGCATTGCAGTTATGCCACGACCCTGATGCGCACCGGCGTGATGCTTTCAACGGTCGAACACGTGCTCGCCGCGTTGCGAGGATGCGGCATCGATAACGCGTTTGTCGACGTCGACAACCTTGAAGTTCCGATCATGGACGGTTCGTCCGAAGCGTTTGCCGAAATGATCGAACGGGCCGGAGTTGCCGAGCAGCCGCTGGCGCGCCGCGCGCTGCTAGTGCGAGAAACGATTTCAGCTGCGTCCGGCAATCGCAGCATCACGATCGAACCTTCGGACGTTTACGAAATCGATTGCACTATCGATTTTCCTCATCCCTTTATCGGCGTACAGCACCGGTCCGTGCGACTCGATAACGGCTCGTTTGCGCGCGACATTGCCTCGGCGCGCACCTTCGGTTTCATTGAAGAGGTTGAGGCTTTGCGGCGGGCGAATTTGATTCGCGGCGGGTCACTCGACAACGCCATCGTGCTCACCAAGCACGGTATGTTGAATGAAACCGGTCTCCGTTTCGCGGACGAATTCGTGCGTCACAAAATTCTCGACATCGTCGGCGATTTGGCCCTTTTGGGAATGACCCTGCTCGGCCGCGTGCGCGCCGAACGCAGCGGTCACTTGCTGCACGCGGCGTTGACTTCTTCCCTGCTCCGCAATCGCTCGGCCTGGGAAATCATAGATTTGCCCGCCAAGGTCGAGGCCCAGGCCGTAGCCTAGGATCAGAAACCCGACCGTCAGGGAGGGTGCACGGTTAGCAGGCATCGACCTCAGATAGCTGCGAAGTTACGGGGCACCCTCTCTTACGGTCGGTTTCCGACAGCGTTCTCGCGTCTGCTAAACTCACTATTCGCTTGAAACTTTTTCGGCGATAACTGCATCTTACGGTCGACTGAGGAGGCTTTTCGGTTCTCATGAAATTCGCAACATTGACCTTGTTCTTCGCAATTGCGCTCACACTCGGGGCCACAGCGCGTCTCCATGCCCAACCGCGGACTTCTACGCCGGTGCAGGAAACCGACGACGAATATAAAGTTACGACCTACAAAAAGTTTGTCGACAATCGCGAACCGTATCCCACGGTCGCCTATCAGGCTGCCCGCGATTACATGGCGAAATACGGCAAAGAGGACGATCAATACACGCGTTATCTGCGCAAGTGGATCACGGCCTACGAAGAGGACGAGCGCACCAAGAGAGTGGCTGCGGAAAGGGCTGATCGCGAGCAACAACTGCTCGGCAGCTTTACTCAGAAAGATTTCGCGAAAGCCTATGGCATGGCGAAGCAGGTGCTCGCCGACAATCCTGAAAACCTGAAGGTTTTGATCGCGCTCGGCTACGAAGGCGTGCTCGCCAGCGAAGGTCGCAACGAAAACTTTAATGCTGAAGCGGCGACCTACGCACGGAAAGCGATCCAGTTGATCGAAGCAGGCAAAGCACCTGACACTTGGGAGCCGTTCAAGAATAGAGAAGATGTGCTGGGGTCTCTTTATTACGCGGAAGGATTCTACGCGTTGAAACCGCGGCCGGAAGCAGCCGTCGCCGACTTTCTCAAGCTTACGCAAATTAACAGCGACCGCCGCAATGCAGCGTCAACCTATTACTTGCTCG
>DATANL010000503.1:0-5322 GCA_036266295.1 Pyrinomonadaceae bacterium
TTTGTCGCGTTGGGGATTGAAAACCTTCACCAGTCAGTCCAATGGCGCGATAAGACGGTCGAGTCAGCGGCTGCTGCGTTTAATGCCGGCGCGGTTGCCGATGGTACGCTACGTGGACGGGTGACGATCGTGGGGCGGCAGTCTGCAGCGCCGCTCAAAGATTTTCATGTTTACGTTGTGGGTCCCTATGGAAATCCTAACACGGTCACTGATGATAGGGGCGTGTTTGAACTAAGAGGGCCAACAGGGACATACACGATGACTGTTAAAAAGTCCGGGTATTTTCCCGCCACGGCCACTAGCCACGTTCAGGCAGGCCAAACTAGCAATGTTGACATTCAGGCTGTTGTCATTCCGGGAAAATTAAGCGGGCAGGTAGTAATAGGTCGGCCCGCTTCAGCCGCTGGCTTTAGCATTCGTTTTATCACTGAGGGCGTTGTTGAAAAGACGACTGTCACCAATAGCGCCGGGAAGTTTGACGCGGATTTGCCGGAAGCGTCCTATTTAATCGAAGTAACCAAGGCGGGCTATAAACCAACGACGGTCACGGCAACCGTCGCGTCAGGCCGCCCCACCAAGATCAATCCGATTTCCATGGCTCCCGGTCGTTGATCTGTTCAGTTGTAGCTTGACTCTAGCAGGAACACTTGCGCGTGATTCAAGGGCGGACGCTCGTGCCACTTCAGGCAAACTCAACCAGTAACAATTGAGGCGCTCATTTTTGTAACCGGGTCGTACACCGATCACACGGCGATAACTTACATCTCGTGGCGGTTGGTCAGCGCTTTATCCATCGTTACTTCGTCGACGTATTCGAGATCGCTGCCGACGGGCATGCCCATCGCCAGGCGCGTGACTCGCAGGCCGAGCGGTTTCAATAAGCGGCTGATGTAATTCGCCGTCGCTTCGCCTTCGGTGTTGGGATTCGTGGCCAGGATAATCTCGCGGACCTCAACACCTTCGTTGTTTTCCGGCTTCAAGCGCGTGAGCAGATTCTCCAGCCGCAGATCGTCGGGGCGCACGCCGCGAATCGGTGAAAGCGAACCGTGCAGCACGTGATAGAGACCTTTGTAGCTGCGCGTCTTCTCAACCGCGACCAGATCGTACGGTTGTTCGACGATGCAGAGCATTGAACGATCGCGCGACGGCAGCGAACAGAAGCGGCAGGGATTAACGTCGGTGAGGTTGTTGCATACGGAACACTCGGTGATTCTCTCTTTCACTTCGTGCAACGCCTGGATCAATCTCTCAACGTCGGCCTCAGGCGAGCGCAGAATGTGAAAAGCGAGACGCTGAGCAGACTTCTGCCCGATAGAAGGCAAGCGTTTGAATTCATCAATGAGTTTTGTAACTGGTTCAGCGTAGTCAAGCATAATAAAAGGAGTCGGGAGCCGGGAGTCAGGAGCCGGGGCTCGCGGCTTTGGCTCTCGGATTGGTTAACGCATTTCGCAAAGCGAACAGTTGACGGCCCAACGACGATATTTCCCCGGTCAAGCGATTTGCGTTGTCTTCAGAGATGTATTGCAGTTTTCTCAATCTCAATTTGGGTTTCCAGTTCTGCGAGAGAAGCTTGAGCTATGGACAGATGATGAAGATATTCTTTGGTTGACTCGCGAGCATGACCTTCCGCAATGTTGGAGGGAATTGAAACGGCCGCGCGCTGCATCTGACTGGCGAGCCCATAGACCTCGCTGCGAGGGAAGTTTAAAGTCAGTTCATAAACACTTCGAACTAAATCGATGCCAGCCTGCCAAACTCTAAGGTCGCGGAAACTTCTGATTTGCATTCGCTCCGGCTCCCGGCTCCTGACTCCCGGCCCCTAGAACATATTTCCCAGTCCCGGCGGCAGCATCGATCCGAGCTTGCTCTTCATCGCTTCGTTTACTTTGCGATTGCCTTCGTTGACGGCGGCGACGATCATGTCCTGCAGCATTTCCACGTCGCCTTCTTTGACGATTTCAGGGTCGACGGTCAGCGAGATAATTTCGTGATCGCCCTTCATGGTGACGTTGACTACGCCACCGCCGGCGGAAGCGTCGACGCGCATCTCTTCCATTTCGCGCGCCATCTTTTCCTGCATCTGCTGCGCCTGTTTCATCATCGCCTGAATGTTCAGTCCGCCTGGGAATTTCATAATCTTGTCCTCGCTGCCTCTATGTCGATCCAAACCGCACGGGCATCGTAACTGTCCACGAAATCTAATGCAACGACGTGTCAGAACCGGGAGCGGTAGCGACCGGATCATCATGCTACTTAGAATTATGTGCGTTCCTGATCGTTAGACATTTAGCGGAACTTCATGATCCGGTCGCTACCGCTCTCGGTTCTGACACACACTCGCCGCGCCGATACTTATCCATCGCATTTCATGCTATAAGCATTCGCCGAAATGAACGAAGCAAACTTGATTCAGCCGACTGAACGTAAACTTAACGCGCAAATCAATTTGTACTACGACGTGGTTGCGCCGGCAGGCAAAGCCGCGCCGCTGCTGATCGCCCTGCATGGATACGGCGCGAGCAAGTGGCACGGCATGCGTGAGGCGAAACTCACCGCGCCTGATGGCTTTGCGCTCGCGGCGCTGCAAGGGCCGCATCAACATCTGCGTGAACCGAAGCAACCGGGCGGGCCTCTGCGTTATGGCTTTGGCTGGCTGTCGAATTATCGTCCGGAGGAGTCGGTGGCGATTCATCATCGCGCGCTGCTGGAGATGATCGAGTCACTTGCCGGCGAAGGAATTGCCGATCGCAAGCGTATTTTTCTGCTCGGCTTCTCGCAATCGTGTGCCTTGAACTATCGGTTTGCTTTTTCGTATCCCGACTTGCTCAGGGGTGTCATTGGAATAGCCGGTGGCATTCCGGGCGACTGGGAAACGAACGATGTCTACCGCGGAACTTCGGCGGCCGTGTTTCATTTGGCGGGAGCGCGCGACGAGTACTATGGGCCGGCGCGGGTTGAAAATTACGAAGCGGCGCTGCGCCAGCGGGCAACCGACGTTGAGTTTCGCAGCTATGATGCGGGTCATGAGATATCGCCGGCAATGCGTGACGATGTGAGACAGTGGCTGCGAGCCCGCTCGCAATAATCGTTTAGAGGCCGCACTTGTGGGGCCGCAGGGAACGCGCCGGACAAGTCCGGCATCTAAACGAATCATGAGGATGAAGCGAAGCATTCCACACCTGGTGCTCAGCACGTTTGTTCTAACCCTCGCCATCGCCTGCCAACAGCAATCCGCGCGCACCCGCCCGCAGTTACGACCGCCTGAGCAGGAGACTGAAGTGCGCGGGCTCGCGTCGAACAGCTCACCGGCTCTGAAGGCGGTTATCGAAGGCGCCGTCGATCAGATTGGCAAGACGACCAGTTACGATCCGTCCTATCAGAAACTCGATTATCCGAACGGCGACGTGCCGATCGAAACCGGGGTCTGCTCCGACGTGATCATTCGCGCGTTTCGCAAAAGTAATGTCGATTTGCAGAAGGACGTGCACGAAGACATGAAGGCGAACTTCGCCGCTTACCCAACGCGTTGGGGATTGAAAAGTCCCGACGCGAACATCGACCATCGGCGGGTCCCGAATCTGGAAACGTATTTTGCCCGCAAAGGGAAATCGCAGTCGATCACCAGTCGTAGCGAAGATTTCCAACCCGGCGATCTCGTGACGTGGGACATGGGTACTGGGCAGGATCATATCGGCATGGTCACAAATGTCTGGTACAAACCTTCGCAGCGTTACCTGATCGTTCATAACATCGGCGCCGGCACGCGGATGGAAGATGTAATGTTTGCGTGGAAGATCACCGGCCACTATCGTTACTTCTAGTTTGGAGAAATTATCTTCTAGCGCCTTTAGTCGCGTCATGTTATAAGGACGCGCCTGAAGGCGTTTGATTATGAAAAGAACACTGGTCGCTACAAACATTCGGCTGCTCCGCAGCCACTGGACTTTGGCGGTCGCGATATTAATCGCATCTCTATCTCTCTCGGCATCGACAATCGCGCAAAAAACAGAGACCCGCGATTCGAACGAAGCCGCTATTCGCGCGGTACTGGACGCGCAAGCGGCGGCCTGGAATCGCGGCGACGTCGAAGGCTACATGGATGGCTACGACCGTTCGCCGAAAACGGAGTTCGTCGGTGGCGACAGCATCACGCGTGGTTGGCAGGAGGTGCTCGATCGTTACAAGCAGAAGTACGACACACGCGAAAAGATGGGCACGCTGACTTTCTCGGATCTCGAAATTAATTTGGTGAGCGGAGATGCGGCACTGGTGCTCGGTCGGTGGCGTCTGAAGCGCGCGAGTGATGAGCCGCATGGCACGTTTACCTTGCTGTTCAGAAAAACTAAAGCCGGCTGGCGCATCGTTCACGACCACAGTTCGTCGGCGTAGTCGTGTCAGAAGCCCGACCGTAAGGGAGGGCAACTCTGGCTACGCGCATTTCTCAGTTTGCTCAGGTCTTGGTGCCGATAGTGGCCCTCCCTTGCGGTCGGGCTTCTGACACGATGAACCCCCAGGAAACAAATCTCGCCGCGGTCGAGCGCGAGGTCGAAGCTCGCAGCGCGTCTCTCAAAAAAGAGCTGCGCCTGTTCGACCTGGTGCTCACGCAGGTCGTCTTCGTTTTCGGCACAGTCTGGGTGGGCTTCGCCGCGACTCTGGGCCGGTCGCAGATGGCCTTTTGGCTGATCGCGATCGCGACTTTCTACCTGCCGCTGGCCGCGGTCGTCATTTATCTCAACCGCCTCGCTCCGCTCGAAGGCGGCCTCTATCAGTGGGCCAAAGTTGCTTTCGATGACTTCGTCGCGTTTCTGGTCGCCTGGAATTTTTGGATCTTCGGAATCCTGGTGATGTCGGGCATCAGTCTGATTATCAAAAAGAATATCGCCTACGCGATCGGTCCGCGCGCCAAGTGGATGCACGAGAATAAATGGATGACGACGCTCGTCTGCGTGGTGTTGATGACGGCGCTCGTGGCCGCCTCTCGGCGAGGTCTGGCGCTGGGCAAGTGGGTGCAGAACCTGGGCGGCGCGATGCTCATCTTCACGGTCGCGATTCTGATCCTGTTGCCGTTCATCACGGCTGGTCATGGCAGTCTCGCAAACTATCATCCGTTCTCGCTCAGCATGCCCGAGATCAACAGTCACAATCTCAATGTGTGCAGCAAGCTCGCCATCGGCGCGCTTTCCGGATTCGAGTACATCGCGATTCTCGCGGGCGAATGCCGCGCGCCCGCCAAAAACATCAGCCGTTCGGTTTGGATCTCGGCGCCGATCATTGCGCTGATGTTCATTCTCGGGACCGCATCGGTACTGGCTTTCGTGTCTC
>DATANL010000504.1:0-22767 GCA_036266295.1 Pyrinomonadaceae bacterium
GCGATCACACTCAGCGGGATCATTGTCGTCGACACGCCGCGCGGCCCAAACCGGAAGGCGGCCCAAAGCAAAAGCGGAATCGTGATGTGACCCCAGGGCCGTATGCCTGCCGATTGACGCAGGACATCTGTATAAATTGTGAGACAGAACAACGACATCAGCACGAACAGAGTCGTGAATTCAATCCAGAGCCATCCCCGCCAACGTTCCACCGGCCTCTCCAACCAGCTGAGGATTAGCGGCGTTAACAGCAGGGCCCCGACTCCGTCGCCCGACCACCAGGTCACCCAGAGCCGGCGAAAGTCCGCCCAATTTTCGTGGCCGGAAATGCATAAGGACACATTGCCCACGGTCGCGGCCACGGCGGTGCTGATCAGCGCGGCGAAGACCACGAATTTCAAAACGTCGAAGGCGCGATTGAATGGGTTGCGAGATTCGGTGAAGCGGCGCAGCAAATAAACCGCAGTCAGAGCTTCGAGCGTGTTGCCGACCGCAATTGCGATTGACGGCAGCAGCGGCACGTCGGTCAACAAATAATTGGAGAGCAATGCGCCCAGCACAACGCCCGGCGTGGCGCGATAACCAAACCAAAGCAGCACCGCGATCGCGATGCCGGCCGGTGGCCACACCGGCGAGACGCTTACGTTCACGAACGCGAGCGACAACCCGATCTTCGCGCCGATGAAATACGCCACGGCGACGCCTACCCAGATGGCGACGTTGCGCAGCTCGAAGATTTTTGCGCGCTTGCTCAATCGATTAACTCGCTGAAAACGAGGACGTATCCATTCAGATCTCTTACTTCAAATTCCGAAAGTCCGTACGGCTGCCGGCGCAAGGGCTTTTTCAATTCGAGGCGATCTTTCACGCGATCGTACAACTGCTGCAATCCGGTAATCCGCAAATACGCGTCCCAAACTCCGCCGCCATCTCGCAAATCATATAAGTCGGGTTTCTGATAATCCGCGACGCGCTGCAACATGATCTCGATGCCGTCCCGTCGCATGATGCCAAAGACATAAGGTTCGTGAGCCGGAAACGGATCGCCGGCAAATCCCAGTTCCTGCTCGTACCAGCGAATCGTGGCACCGACGTCGGCCACTGCGAAGACCGGATTGATGCTGTGAATTTTCATCTTCCTATTGGGTAAACCGAAATTGCGACAGCCGGGTTACAAGTTAGTGGCCGGATAAATCATGCGAGCCGTGTCAAACCGTAGCGACGAGCGGAATAATACCTTAGAATGCGATTTCGCGTGTGGCAGAAGCTCGATCTTAGGTAGAAACAGCATTGCAAGGTTGAAAATCGCAAAATGAAAATTTCAAATTGACGAGCCATCGTCTAAAAGCGAGCCAATCTGCAGTTTGCAATTTTCAATTTTCAATTTCTGATAAGCCGTCCCTGACGGTCGGGCTGACACAAGATGAAAGGCAACATTCCCATCCCTGAACTCCCATTCTCTGAAGAAGTATGGTTGATGGTCGCCGTCACGTCTGTCCGCGAGCGGCGGACCCAACAGGGAAAGCCTTTCCGCGACGCGAGCGCGCGCAACTCGACGGGCAATCTGCCTTTGAAGATTTGGGCTGAGGTCCTCGAAGGTCGCGAAGATTTGCGGCCGGGGTTGTGGGGCGTCACCGGAAAACTGGAATCGTTTCAGGATCGTTCGCAGTTTGTCGTTTCCGAGTATCGGCCGATCACCATCGAACAATATCGCGAATATCTCGGCTGCGATCCTTTGCTGCCGCGCGCCTTCACCCTCGACATCGAAACACTGGCGCTGCCCGGCTATCGCGATCGAGTCGGACCGAAACTCGAAAAGGATTTGAAACTCGGTTACATGCGGCTCGAACAACAACAGCGTTACATGGAAGACATCGCCGCAGAAGAAGAGCGTGTGTACCAACTGGGTTCATTGAATGCGACCTCAGGGCGAATCCTTTCGACCGCCGTGCATGTCGGTCCGGTGCCGGGGTTTGCCGTCGACGGCCTGACGAGTAAACAAAGCGAACATGCGTTCGGCATCGACGCGGACGGCCGCGAGCAGGAAGAAGGCGAAACACTGAAAGGGTTTCTCGGGTTGATGTCTGACTTTGATTCTGAATGCGATTTGCTGGTCGGCCACAACATCATAAATTTCGATTTGCCATTCATCTTTCAGCGCTGTCTCGTGAATAACATTTCCGTCAAACCGTTCATCGATCTGAGCGAGTTCAACGTGCAGGGTGTTTACGACACGATGCGCGGGTGGTGGCTCGGCAGCCGGAATCGCGTCGCGCTCGACGACGTTGCCTGGGCGCTGGGAATTGAGTCGAGCAAGACTTCCGAGGTGGAAGGCAGTCGTGTCTTCGAGTTGTACCAGGCCGGCAAACTCGCCGAGATTCGTGAATACAATTTGAATGACGTGCGCGTCACGCGGAAGGTCTATGAACGAATGGTCGAATGTTTCGGCTCATAGGGAAAATACGCCTGGGATTTCTGCTTTGCCACACCGTTTCATCTTTGCAACGCTTCTGCTAAACTGAGCAAGTATGGCTTCACTTATCCCGGTTCTCACTTTGATCTTCGGCGCGCTGATCGGGGCGGTTCTGGCCTGGCTCGCGCTCCGCGCAAAATCACATCGCGCATTCGACGACGGAAAAGCGGCTAACGCGATCGAGACAGCTGCTCTAAATGAACGATTAAGCGGCAAAGACGCAGAGGTTCAAGAACTCCGCGCGCGGGTCGACAGTGCTCAGCACAAACAGGAACAACTGGAGGAACAATTTCACGACGAAGCTACCAGGCGAGCTGCGGCCGAGCAGGATGCCGCGCGCATACCTTCTCTGGAACAGCAACTTTCAGCGTCACACGAAGAGAATCGATCTTTACGCTCGACTTTGGCGGCGCTGGAAACGATGGTGAAGACTCAAGAAGCTACGGCCGAGGAAAAACTGCAATTGCTCCTGAGCGCGCGAGAAGAACTGTCCACTCAGTTTAAGAGTTTGGCAGGAGAGCTATTCGATCAAAAGAGCCGCAGTTTTTCCGAGCAGAGCAAGTCTGATCTCAATACCCTCTTGAATCCGTTGGCCCAAAAAATTCAAGGGTTCGAGAGAATAGTGCAGGAGGTCTACGTAAACGAATCGCGAGAGCGTTTCTCGCTACAAAACGAAGTCAAGCAACTACGCGACTTGAACGTTCAACTCAGCCAGGAAGCGAACAATTTGGCGAACGCGCTAAAAGGCCAAAGCAAAACGCAAGGGACTTGGGGCGAGATAATCTTGGAACGGGTTCTCGAAATGTCAGGTTTGGTCCGGGGTCGCGAATACGAGATTCAAGTAACATTAACAGACCAAGACGGCCGACGGTCGTGTCCCGATGTAATTATCTCCCTGCCAGAGAGTCGTCACCTCGTCATTGATTCGAAGGTCAACGTCGTTGCCTACGAGCGGTATTGCAGTTTGCCCGATGGCGAATTGCGCGATAAAGAGCTACGCACTTACATCACGGCATTTCGTAAACACATTAAAGATTTAGACATCAGAAGTTATCAAGACCACTACAAACTCAACTCGCTTAATTTCGTATTAATGTTTGTTCCGATCGAAGGCGCGCTTATGCTCGCTCTGCAAAGCGACTCCGATCTTTGGGATGAGGCATTCAAAAAGAATATCGTCATCGTCAGTCCGTCAACACTATTGGCAACGATGAAAACAATCACCAACCTTTGGCGGCAGGAGAAGCAGAATCGCTACGCGCTCAAAATTGCGATTCAAGCGGGTAGGCTTTACGACAAGTTCGCCGCCTTCGTGAAAGACATCGAAGACATCGGGTCAAAACTGCGATCGGCGCAGGAAACCTGTGAAGAAGCACAGAAGAAACTAACCTCCGGCCGCGGTAATATTGTGAAGACAATTGATGGTCTAAAAGTGCTGGGGGCGCGCGCGAAGAAGCAACTTTCTGACGATCTCGTGCAGGAAGCAATTGAAGAACATGAAATTGCTGCGTCCGAACTCCTACCTGAGTTTAATGCACCAGCTGCAGAAGATGAGGACGACCCACAACTGAGCTTTATCGCTCGCGCCGGCGACAAATAACTGTGGCAAGAGAAATTTGGCTAAGTCCCGTGCTCGGCAATAACCGCGAGCGTCTGCTCGCGCGCTGCGCGGAATACCTCGCACGCGGACAAGCTGATCGTCTGCTTTACATCGCCGCTTCACATCCGCTCCTCGATCTGGTCACTGAGAAGATGCTCGACGGCGACAACGCTCGCGGCGTCTGGGGCGAGTTCCCCGTCTATCTTTTCCGTGGCTTCGTCAGACGAATCCTGTCAGAAGCGATCTTGTCAGAAACCCGACCGTCAGGGAGGGTGCCCAACCCAGCCGAGCCGCCTATCACCGCCGAGCTCCTCACCCGAGTCCCCATCGATCGTGAAGAGTTGCCGTTGCGCAAGAGTCTAATCTCGCAAATCATCAAACAACTCAGCACATCGGGAAGGCTCCAGGCGATTAAGCCTCTGGCGAACCGCGATGGCTGCGTCAATACCATCGCGTCGTTGATTGGCGAGCTTCAGCGCGCGGGGAAAACGGCGGAAGAGTTTGCCCAGGCGATTCAAGACCGCGAGTTACAGGCCAACGAAAATCAAAGTCCAGATTCCAAAGTCCAGAGTCCAAACTCCAAACTCCAAGGTCCCAAGTCCCAAATCGATTTTGACCGTGAGGTCGCCCTCATCTACGAACGTTATTTGGCGGCGTTGGATCGGTATGGCTTGACGGACGAAGACGCGGACCAGTTGCGTGCATTGCACTCGATGCGGGGCGCGATCGATGCGCAGACAGTTTCGGTTCCCTGGCTCGATCAAATCGAACTGTTGGTCCTCGACGGGTTCTTTGATTTCACGCCAGTGCAGGGCGAGATTCTGAAATGCTTAATCCCGCGCATTCCCAATGTGATTGTGAACTTAAATCACGATGAGCAGAACCCGCACATCTTTCAGCCGTTTGCTTCGACGATCGAGCACTTGCAGTCAATCGCGCCGTTTGAGATTGAGAAGAGCCGGCCGCTCGAAGGATCTCGACTGACGGCGCAGTTATTCAACGTAGCGCAAGTCGCCGACTCGCGATCGATGACTGCTGAAGACGAACAGCCGCAAGCTGACAATTTGCAGTGCACGCTCTGCGAGTGTTCAGACCGCGAACTCGAGATTCGATCCATCGCCAAAGAGATCAAGCGACTGGTGCTCACTGACAATTACCAGCTGTCCGACATCGCCCTGGTGGTGCGCGAGCGCGCTGCGTACGCCGATACGATCGTGCGCGTGTTTGCTGACGAAGGAATTCCCTGCAATCTTGAACGCCGCGTCGAAGCTGCCGATATTCCAGCCATTCGCGCGTGCGGAAAATTATTTCAACTATTGCGCACTGCACATGAAGAGACTGCGAATCCAAAAGCCAGTGAAATCGCGCACCTGATCAAGACGGGTTATTTTCGCCCCCCGAACGAGAGTCTCGATCAACTCGCGCAGCAATTCGATCAGAAGTACTCATCATTGCTCGACGAATCGGCCAAACAATCTCTGTCGAATGACAAGCTGCGCGCCGCCCTCGGCATCGGCCGTTGGAAGCCTGACGATCTCGAGAATGTCATTGCCTACGTCGGCAGCGAATTACATGTCAACCCCTGGATTGATCGGGCCCGCAAGCTAATCAGAATGTTTCCTTCCGCTGACGACGCGCAGTCATTGATTTCGGGGGCCGAAGCCGACGATCCGGCAGCCACCGCTGAAGACGAAGCTGTGCAGGAAAGCGACGAAGTGGTGATGGATCGCAGGACGCGGCCCGCGCCGGTGGCTCCGGCGGCCATCGCCTGGACCATTCTCATCATGCGACATTTTCAGCAGTTGCTGGCGGCGATGCCCGAGGAATGCACGCTTGCCGATTTGCCGCGTACGCTGATGGGTCTGTTGGACCAATTGCAATTCTCGAAGCAGGTCAATCTTCCTTTCGAACAAAAGGCAGGCGCGAACGACATTGCTCAAGCTACTCTCGACGTCCGCGGCCGCGAGAGTTTGCGCCGCGCGATTTCTGCCGCCGTCCGCAGCTTTGAATACGCGAGCGCGGTTGTGTCGGCAGCGCGGGTGACCACTGAGACCGAGCCGTCGCTGACGGACGGACCTGCGACACGAGTGCTTCTGCCGGTTTTCATCGATGAAGTCGAGCGCTGTTTGAAATCGCAGACGCTTTCGGTGGGCGCGCCGAATCGGAACGGGCTGCGCGTGCTGGAAGCGACGAACGTTCGCGGGCTTGCTTTCCGCGCCGTCTTCGTCGCGGGCATGATTGAAGGCGGATTTCCTTTGCGCACCTCGCGCGACTGGCTCTACCCACATGAAGAAAGGGTGCGGCTGCAAAAGCACGGCATCTTTCTCGAAGACATATCCACGGACACGCTGTTGAAGGAAGAGCATTACTTTTACCAGGCCGCGTGCCGCGCCACCGAGCGTTTGTATCTGACGCGGCCGCTGGCTTTGAACGACGGCGCCGAAACCGTCGCTTCGTACTACATCGAAGAATTGCGTCGCGCGATTGCGCCCGCCACCATCGAAGTAAAACAAATCCGCGGTGACATCGACGCGCAAAATCTGTTCGATGCATCGAGCCGCGCTGAGTTAGGCGCACTTTTGGTGCGACAAGCAGAAACGAGCGATCGTCGTGAAGAGCACGCGAAAGTCCCGCAGCCAATCGCCGATCAGGTCTTATCGATAGCTGAAAGCGAAGGTCATATTTCGACTTCCGCGCGTAAGCGAATCGGGATTGAACATGCGCGGCACGGCGACCGGTTCAGCCCTTACGACGGTGAAATTACGAATGATAATCTGCGGCAGATGCTCGCCCATCATTTCGGACCAGATCATGTCTACAGTGCCAGCCGGCTGAGCACGTACGGAAACTGCGCCTTCAGATTTTTCGGTAATCGCGTCCTGCGTATCGAGCCGCGCAGCGAAGCCGCGCTCGATCTGCAGGCCATCGACGCCGGCAAGTTGTTGCACGACATTCTGCGTCGTTTTCTCGAGAAGCATCGTGGCGATTATCTGCCGGCGCGTGACCGCAAAGTCCTGCGCGACGAGTTAACGAAGACCGCTGATGCCGTTTTCAAAGAGCACGAAGACAAGGTGCCGCCGCTCAACGAACGAATCTGGAAAATTGACTGCGAAATCCGCAAGCTGATTCTCGATCAAGTCCTGCTTTACGAAATTCGTCTGCAGGAAAAGACCGAGGGGCGCGTGCTGCCGGGTTACTTCGAGCTGGCTTTCGGCCGCACGTCGGAAGCGAGCGATCCGCAATCGACCAGACAATTTCTCAAGCTCGAACGAGCGACAACGAAAGAGACGGCATTGATTCAAGGTCAAATCGATCGCGTCGATGTTAATGACGGCGCAGAGCTGGCGATCGCCTACGACTATAAATTGTCCAAAGGCGCAACGCTGGACGACATCAGAAGCGGCCGGCAGGTGCAAATTCCGATTTACCTGGCGG
The DNA here is from genome assembly GCA_036266295.1 of Pyrinomonadaceae bacterium. Taxonomy (GTDB): domain Bacteria; phylum Acidobacteriota; class Blastocatellia; order Pyrinomonadales; family Pyrinomonadaceae; genus UBA11740. Next base: position 7,509 of record DATANL010000504.1, read on the forward strand.
CGCTGGAACAATTGTTCCTTCCGAGCTTCGAGTTAGGCGGTGGTGGCTATTACACTCTGCGCGGCAAGGGCGCGCGGCTGAACCAGGGTTTATATCGGACCGCACTGGCGGACTGCACGAATGTCAGGAGCCGCTGGAGCCAATTCGATGACCTTGAATGGCAAAACATTCGCCGCGACGTCGCGGCCCGCGTCTGGCAATTCATCGACGGCATGCGCGCCGGAAGTTTTCGCGTCAAGCCGTCGCTCGGCCGAAAGACGTGCAAGTTCTGTGACTACTCCGCCGTCTGCCGGTATGATGCGTACCGAATTAACCGAAAGAATTGAACCACTGACACCATGAATCAAACCACGAACGACCAGGCGATGCGTGAACAACTTATCTCGCTGCTTGATGGCGGCAATGCGCACATCAGCTTCGATGAATTTGTCAGAGACTTTCCGGTGGAGAAATGCGGAGATCTGATCGACGGTCTTCCCTACACTGCCTGGCAGGTGCTGGAGCACATGCGCATTGCGCAATGGGACATCCTGGAATTTTCGCGCAACCCCGATCATGTCTCGCCGAAGTGGCCCAAAGGTTATTGGCCCGACAAGGAGAAGACCGGTTCGCCCGAACTGTGGAACGAAACCGCAGAACAATTTCAAAACGATCTGGAGGCCTTTGAGAATCTGCTGCGCGATCCGGCCACGGACTTGTTTGCGAGAATTCCGCACGGCACCGGCCAGACGATTTTCCGCGAGGCGCTGGTGCTCGCCGATCATAATTCGAACCATCTCGGGGCCCTGGTCGTGATCAATCGCATCATCAGGGCCGTGACGTAACGCAAACTGTTATCGTCGCTTTCGTTTGATTGAAGTCGCTACTCCCGCACTTTTCGCAAACTAAAGGTTTGTGCACTGACCATCTTCTGGAGGATTCATATGCGAAAGCTGCTGTCAGCGGGATTCGCAATTTGGCTGGGCCTGTTTCCAATCGTCGCCACCGCGCAAGAGCCGGTTGATTCTGCGATCAACGCCCGGATTCGCGACGAAGGTCTCAAGCATTCCAAAGTTTACGAGACATTCACGCACTTTACCGAAGTGATTGGCCCGCGGTTGACCGGCACGCCGGCGCAAAAAGCCGCAGCGGAATATGCGCGCGATAAATTGAAGGAATGGAGCGTGCCGAATGCGCGGCTCGAGTCATGGGAATTCGGGCGTGGCTGGACGCTCGAGAAGCAGACGATTGAAATGATCGAGCCGCGTTACATGCCGCTGCTCGGATACGCCGAAGCGTGGTCGACATCGACGGCGGGAGAAATCGTTGGGACGCCTGTGATGCTCGGCGGTAAGACGGCCGCCGAACTCGAACCTTTACGCAGCAAAATCAAAGGCGCTATCGTGATGAGCCAGCCGATTCAAACTGTCTTCGAAGACAAGGACCGCCCACAGCCTACGACGGCCCAGGGTGACGTGCCCATCGGCCAACCTCGTCATCCCGTCGATGCGGCGACGCGCGCCAACGCGCAGGCATTGACCCAGATGTTGCGACAGGAAGGACCGGCAGTTGTGCTGCGCACCAGCATGGGGATGCACGGAACGATGTTCGTCCTCGGACGTGACAACGGCGCGAATGCGCAGCCCAACATCGTGCTCGCCGCCGAACACTACAATCTAATCGCGCGGATGATTCAGCTCGGCGTGCCTGTAAAGTTACGAGTCAATCTGCAAACCAGGTTTTATGACCAGGACAAGAACAGCTACAACGTTTTGGCTGAGTTGCCCGGCACCGACCCGGCGTTGAAAGATGAAGTAGTCATGCTCGGCGCGCACCTGGACTCGTGGCATTCCGGCACCGGCGCCAGTGACAACGCCGACGGCGCAGCGGTAGCGATGGAAGCGTTGCGCATTCTGAAGAGGATTGGCGCTCAGCCCAGGCGCACGATTCGGATCGCAATTTGGAGCGGCGAAGAAGAGGGTCTGCTCGGTTCGACGAAATACGTCGAGCGCTACTTGAAAGGCGATGACAAAAAGTCCGAGCGCGAAAAGATGTCTGTGTATCTCAACATCGATCCGGGCACCGGTCCGATTTACGGTTTCTACATGGAGAACAATGCGGCCGCGAAAGCAATCTTCGATGCGTGGCTGGAGCCCTGGCGAGACCTGGGAATGCGACGCAATGTGCTGCCCGGCATCGGCGCGACGGACCATCTGAGCTTCACGCGTGTCGGCATTCCGGGCTTTAACGTGGTGCAGGAATATTCCGATTACGACGTGCGCATGCACCACACGAACTTTGACATGTTCGAGCGCGTGCGCGAAGCCGACTTGCAGCAGAACGCGATCGTGCTGGCATCGTTTCTCTACCACGCAGCCATGCGAAAAGAGAAAATCCCGTTCGCGAAGCCGCTAACTACGAGTACTACTAATCCGCAGTAACTTTGGAGTGCGCCGGCAGAGCGAAGCGGCGACGGCGCTTTGGATCGCGTTAGAACGGCGAACTGAGTTCTTGATCGAATCGCTACCGCTCGCGGTTCTGACACGCGGCTTTCAAATCCAAAGCGCCGTCGCCGTCCCGATAAATCGGGACTCTGCCGGCGCACTCCAAATTATCTACGATTCTCGAAACAGTGATTCGAGTTCTGCTGACGCCTCTTCCGCGCCACTCGTAGCTTGTCGCAAGGCCTCTCTCGCTTGCCCTAACTCGACTGTCAACCTTTCCGACCGCCGGGTTGCCGCGTCTGCGGCGGCGCTGGCTTCTTTCAGGCCTCGCTCGGCCTCGCGCTTACGTTTCTCAGCTTCCTTCGTTTCTGCTTCGGCTTTCTTCTGCGCAGCTTCCATGCTCTTCGCGCGCGCGAGCGCAGCCGCCATTGATCTTTTCGTCTGTTGAACCCACAGTTTTGTCGCGGCTAATTTTGCTTGACGCTCTTTCTTGAGCCGGCTGGTATCGGCCACGGCCGGCTGTTGCTGGATTTTCATCTCGACGCGAGATGACTTCTTTCCCGCGCTACGCCGCGTAGGTTGTTCAGCGCGCGGGGTCGTTGCGGCCGAGGCCGCAAATCCAGCGAGCGAATCGAAGCCCGGCGGATCGATGTCCTTAGTCAACCGTCCCGCTGATACGCCTTCCGGCAGGGCCGCGTACGCGGACATCGCTTCCAGCGTCGTAGCAATTCGTCGCAGAGTATCCAGGGCCGGATTATGACCAGCGTCGATCATGACGGCCGCGGCCAGGTCCGAGAGGTGGGCCAGCAACTCGCGCCGCTCATCGAAAACAGCACGCAAATCCACGGGCTTGCCGGTGCGCCCGTTAGTCTGCGTCTGCCGCAGCCGTTGACCGGTGGTGATGAGTTGGTCGAACGAATCGCGGTGCTGCCAATAGAGTTGATTAACGGTCCAGGCCGAGACGGACGGCTTGCCGAGCGCGTTTACGCGGGCCGCTTCCTGCCCACGTCCTTCCTTCTTCAATTTCGCGCTCAGCGTCTTACGCGCGCCGATGAAGTCTGACAATGGCAGACGGAACAAAGCATCGATATCATCTTCGACATTGCTTTTCCCTTTGCCCGAGATGACTTTCAAATTCGTCTTTGGCATCCGATGTTCCTACGATCAGGCGACACTTTAATCGTTCTGCTTAAATTGATCGAGTGTGGCCACCAGCTGGCAGGGGAACGAGGACCGCCACATTGCCCCTAGACAGTCGAGGTAGTCCATGCTAAGGTGGCCCTAGATTATCTAGGAGGTGGGACGCCATTGGCTAAATCAAAGGCCGGCTTGCTCCAGGGGACGCTGGACATGTTGATACTGAAAGCGCTTTCGCTGGGCGCTCTGCATGGCTATGGGATCGGTCAACGAATTGCGCAAATCTCCGGCGACGAGCTGAAGATCGAGGAAGGTTCGCTCTACCCGGGACTCTACCGGCTCGAACACCGCGGCTGGGTGCAATCGGAGTGGGACACTTCTGAAAACAATCAACGCGCGAAGTTCTACAAGCTGACGCGCAGCGGCCGCAAGCAACTAATCCTCGAGGAACGAAATTGGGAGCGGCTCGCGGGCGCGACCATGAAGGCGCTGCGCGCGAGCTGAGGTTGAAAAACATGTCCCGAGTCAAAGCCACAGTAGATTTTATTCACGCCTGGCAACATCCGGATGAAATCGCGGACGAGGTCGAGGCGGAATTGCGCTTCCACGTTCAGATGCGGACGCAAGCCAATATTGAAGAAGGAATGACGCCGGACGAAGCACAACTTGCCGCCAAACTGAGCTTCGGGGACTTCGACCGAATCAAGGTGAGTTGCTGTGAAATCAAGCGCGGCTTTCCCTTTGATTTGAAAGCTTTAAGAATGGGATTGTGCATTGCCATCGCTTGTGTCGCCGGTGGTTTTTCTCTGGTTGCCGTCAATCTTCCGCACCATAGTCTGTTCGGCGTTGTATGGCAGTTATCCGCTATCGCTATCTTGATGTGCTCGTTCCTGATTGGTCGCAGAAATAATAGCCGCCGCCACGATTAACTAATTACTGAAGGAGAATTGATCATGCGCCTTCGCATTACGCCGAAGATCGTCATACGTGTGTCCACAGTACTGACATTGAGTGGGAGTTTAGTTTACGCCTCAGTTTCCGGTGGACGTTCTGGAGTTATCACCGGCAGCGCCCGGGATGGAGTCAGTACCGGGAGCGGTAGCGACCGGGTCGCGCATAGCAACGATCGAGATTACCCGTGCTGTGACCCGGTCGCTACCGCTCCCGGTACTGACATCATCCTCAGGTCACGACACGCCAATCAGCAGAGCGCGCAACAAGTCGATGACCGGCTGTTGAGTCCTCGGCTTTCCGCGCTGCGAGATCGAATCAAATCAGGTGACCGCACGGCGCTCGATATTTTTTGGAAAGAGATCGAGGCGCACGGTGCGCCAATTGTCGAAGCGGTGCCAGGCAACGACCGAGACGTGCTGGTGACGATTGTCTGGCGAGCCACAACCGAGACGAAGAACGTTTTCGTTTTTCGCATCGGCGAAGTTAATAAGCCGATGGCGCGGCTGCTCGACACGGACTTGTGGTACAAGACACTCCAGTTTCAGAAGGGCGCGCGCTTTATATATCAATTCGCGCCGAACCTTCCCGATCCCAAAGAGTGGGGAGGCATTAGCCGGTTCGCCGGCGCGCTGCGGAATGACCCGCTGAACCCGTTTCAGTACGTCGAGCGTTGGAACGAGTTCAATCCGTACGAGGTAAGTACCTTTTCCGCCGTCGAACTGCCTTCGGCCGAGCCGCAGGTGTGGAACGTGGTCCGGCCTAGGGTTCCTGCTGGACGCGTTCAGCGTGACAAGTTCATCAGCAAACTCCTCGGCAACGAACGCCCAATTTGGATTTATACTCCGCACGGCTACAGTGCCGGCAAGAAGCCCTATGGTTTGCTGGTGCTCTCTGACGGTGGTCTTTATGTCAACACGGCGCACGTCGCCACTACTCTCGATAACTTGATCGCAGCCGGCGTGATACCACCGCTCGTCGCGGTGATGGTTGATAATCCTAATCGCTGGCGTGAATTGTCGTGCAATTCAGCGTACGCCGACTTCCTGGCTCAGGAGATTGTTCCGTGGGCGCGCGCTAACTACCACGCAACCGACCGACCTGAGCAGACGGTCATCGGCGGCTCGAGCCTGGGCGGATTGCAGGCCGCTTTCGTAGGGCTCCGGCATCCGGAAGTTTTCGGTAACGTGCTTTCCCAATCGGGTGATTTCCGGTGGAAGCCCGATGGCGAAAAGGAGTGGGAATGGCTGAATCGCCAGTTCGCCGCCAGCCCGCGTCTGCCTTTGCGTTTCTCATTCGAAGCCGGACTGTTGGAAGGGACTTGGTGGTGGCGTTTCCTTCCGCAACGCGATCCAACGCCCCAGCCCCCGTTGCTCACGGCTAACCGCAACTTGCGAGACACGCTTACAAGCAAAGGATACGCAGTCCACTACACCGAGTTTAACGGCAATCATGGTTTGCTGAATTGGCGCGGGACATTGGCGAGTCACTTGATTGCGCTTGTCGGTATCAAACCTGAACCGAAGATTTTTGCGCAAGGTAGGCCGGGGCAATTCTCGATTTCCAGAAAAGCGATCGCAACAACGCCAGTCAAAGTATCTCCCGCGCTGTTGCGTCAGTATGTCGGTAGATACGAATTGGATCCCAGGTTCGCGCACGATTTTGTCATCTATGTAAGCGTCAAGGACGATTCTTTGTGGGTCAAGCCTTCAAACCTCGCACCGCGCCCGGTGATCGCTGAATCCACTTCCGGGTTCCGTGACAGTGAGATTCCGGATCTGCATCTCGCCTTCATCAAAGACGGAAAAGGTAACGTCACTGGTCTCACTCTAAACGCCGGGCAGGGAGACGTGCTGGTCAAAAAGATGCCGCCGCCAGTGCCCAGTCTCACCGGCAACACAACGTTTAGGTTGACCGGGCACACCGAAGCAGAGGCGGTCGCTGTCTACGGATCGTTCAACGATTGGATTCAGACGAAGAACTACTGTTTGAAACAGGCTGACGGATGGGTCTGTCGAATTGATCTGGCACCTGGCAAGTACACCTATAAGTTTCTGGTAGACGGTATTGGACTGAACGATCCCACCAACCCTGCCACCGAAGATGATGGGAACGGCCGCACAGACTCAGTAATCGTAATCAGACCGGAATAGAAGTTTCGAGTTGCTGGCCCGTCTGAATTCTCGCAACGGAGTTGAGCTCCGCTGCGATTGTCGATTTCGATAAAACGTATCGACGAACTCAAAAGAATCTGCCGGCCATCAGCAACAAGACTTTTACGGTCGATGGCGTCAAGCGACCCGTTGCTTTTTTCACTTACGGAGCAGACGCAAACCTTGACGGCAGCCAGGACGACTGTGCGGGCAAGCCGCCAGGGCAATGTACGCCGGGCCCGACGATCACCTACAACAGCAATCCTGCACTCAACGAAATCCGAGATGCCGATAGTTACCTGGGCTTTGCAGCCAAGTTGATCTTCAGTACGCCGGAAAAACAGGCGGGCATCCTCGAATATATGTATCGCTTGATGGGAGAGGTGGCATCGACAACGGTTGATCGGAAGCCGAGCGGTAAGTACTACGTCAAAGAGTTTCATCTGTGCCCAATTCCTCAGAATTGTTTCCAGTACAACGATTTTCTGGTGACGATGAACAGCGCCCGACTGCCCGGTTGGACGCCCACTGAATTGACCGGGCTGTCCGGCGCTAATCACGCTTCGATTGGTACGCCCGAGGTGGCCCAGAGAGTGATAACGCAAATCCAAACGGTTCAGCCAATCAGGTGAGTCAAATAAAGAGTGATGTTAATAAGTTGGCTCTTACCTTTGCTGATGCTGTCGATGACGGGGCAGGCTGGTCCTCGACCGGGCCCCCTGGTTACCAACGGCGAGGACGCTTTCAAATCGTCACTTTTCCGCAACGGTGGATGGAACCCGGCGACCGCCGTGGCCAACTGATCACTACGAAAGAGTTGGAAATCCGGCAAGATCCGAGCGCTTCGAACACAGAGCTTCTTTTCGGGGCGCGGTCGCTTGAATCTCATGCTACAGCCGGAATCTCTACTCAATAATCAACGGCCGTTCGGCGATTCGAACGGTCCCACAGAAGCGTTGGACCAAAGCGAAGCGCGTCGATGCGAAGTCCGGGCCCCTGTTTCCCGTTTCAGGTGACGGGAAGCCGAACGGCGTCTACGAGTTTGATTCCAGAAAGTACTTCGAAACAGGAAAGTCGGGCGGGGTAGCAGGATTGTCGCCGCAGCGAAAATATATCGCGATGATGAGTTACACAGATGCCTTTCAGCGCGCCGAAATCATGCCACCCATAGGAGGAAGCGAGGCCATGCGTGGCACCGCTTTTTGGGAAGTTTATGAAACTCGATCCGGCAAGAAAGTTCTCTCAGGCCGAATGGCGTACAAAGAACAAAGTGCCGGAATCATGTTTTCAAACGCGGTTTGGGTGGACGAAAAATATTTCGTGCTGCCACTGGACAATCAGTTACGGAGCTTTCTGATTGGCCGTTTGCGACCTTGACCCTCTCTAAGAACTAAGAAAAGGATGTCCCTCATGCCAAGAACTGCTGGTTGCCTCGTCTTGCTCCTGCTTATGACAGCCGTCGCAGGTCAAGTTGTATCGGATGCCGGTACCGATGTGAGACTGACAGCGCGTGATTCGAAAGCTGTTGTAATGTCTCCGGGCTCGGCGCCAAAGTCGATGGCCTTCGTGGTTGATTCAACCAGCAATGGCGTGTTCTCAGTATTTTCAACCCAACCCCAACCTACGATCAGTCTAATCCGCCGGCCGGATTCACCTTGACGCTCTCAAGCAGTAATTCAAGTGTTATCTCGCTGCCACCGACGATCACCGTGCAGGGAGGATTGGCTTTCGTCACAGTAACCGTCACCGCGAACCGCCCGGCAGCGCAACTCTTACGACCGCGGCGAATGGGATTAATCAAAGCGTGATACTGAATGCGGGGCCTTAAGACTGTCTGATCATTCCTTGCTGGCCAAGGTGTTCGATGACGGGGCGACGCGTTTACCCCGTCAGCGCCAACAGACTGTGCTGTTTTGAGGGTCAAAGGAATTTCCGGGCATCGGCTCGAGCGCGCTGAACGACGACGGATGCTTCGATCGTTTATGCAGCCTCTCTGAGAACTCGCCGAGCGCGCGGTTCATCGCATGTAAACGCTGGAGCGCATCGACCAATTGCAACGGCGAGGTGATGATTCCCGACCGGTAGATTTCGGCGCGACTGAACGGCGTGCCGCTGACGATGGCGCCGATGAGTTCTGTCTTCAAATCGCCGGCAGTGAACCCCTGCTGGTTTTTCTCTACCAGGTTGGGCGGCAGCAACTCGCGGTTGACGATCCAACCGGGATGCTTCAGAGCTACTTCATTGCCGAACACAATCAGCTCATCGACGGTGTTGTTGAGCGCGACATAATCCCTTAGCGGCAGAGGGTCGTTACCGGTGCCGGTCTCCTGAACATGACTCGCGAGGTGCGGACTCGACGCACACGAGCTGCCAAACGAGACCTTGAACGCGTTCGTCTGGGAATCGGAAAGGAACATGAACGTTCCGGGGTCGCTGCCACCCGGCGGCGTCGGTGCGTCGTCACCGCAGTAGGTCGCGTGTGACGACGTGTCCTGGAGCATATGAAGATAAAGCGCGATGCGCGCGAGTTGCACTGGGACTGAATCGGAATTTGGATCCTGCCACAGGGTGCCGATCGTCTTCCGCTTGTCTTTGAGATACACCCCAAGCTGCTCGTAATAGTCATACGTCTTCGTATTTTTGTCGTAGTTCAGAACCTTCTTTCCCGCGGCCACATTCAACGGGATGCCTTTGGCGGATTTCATTATTAACGGGACGTTGCCGCTAATCGTTCCGGTCAAACAACCTTTGCCGTCCGGCGAGGTGAGACCGACGGTGCAAAGTGTGCCCGGCTCTGGTCCTGGCAGCATTGCCCATTGACGTGCATTGGCGAGCGTCTTCTGATACGTATCGTCGATGTTCACGGGATAGCCGGGTTGCGGATAGTGCAATGGATAAAGCGACTGCACGCCGCCGGCGCCATGGACATCGGTTCCTTGCCCGTTCGGCGAAAACGAAACCACGTAGTGATCGAGAGGCCCGTCGGTCTTGAGCATGGTCCGCTGAAACCCGTTGAAATAAGCGGAGATGTATTTGCGGCCCGTGTTCTGCGATGAAGCCTCGTTGCCGCATTGATCGAGTGGCTTGTATTGCGCGTAGTCCGTCACTTCGTTGTAGGCCGTGATCCAGTAAGCCACGTCGGCGCGATAGCCGAGGGCCTGAGCGATGAAGTAGGTCGAGTCGGCATGAATCATGCTACGGCCCGGCTTGATCGTAGCGAAGTCGTAAAGCTGCGCGGGGCACGCGCGATTAGGCCCGAACGCGGCAGGGCAAACCGGCTGAACACAAAAGCCGAGTGTCTGAGGTCCCGAACCTCTCGATTGGCAAAGGTCTTCGAGGAACGCGTTGGCCGACGGCGCAACGATGAGCAGGTAAGAAAGAAGGATGGCTATTCGTATACGCATGGTTCACTCCTTTGTGGATAAAAGTTTCGTGACTGAAAGTTCAGGTCAACAGTAAATGGCTGTGGTTCAGTGTCATTCAACCAGCTGCGGAGCAACGGTCTTAGCTAAGCCCAAGGCCAGGTTTTGCGAGCCTTGGGGTCAGATCATCTCAATTCAATAAGAGTCGCGGAGCGGCGACAGCCTTGATCTAACAATTCAACGGCACGTCATCCGGCTTTCGACCCTCGCCTGCTCCGAATCCTGTCGCCGCTTCGCGGCTCCCCGATATCTTTCGCTGTTTCCCCAAGGCTCGCAAAGCATCGCCTTGGGCTTAGCTCTGGCCGCTGCTCCGCAGCTGGTCGTGCAGGCCCCGAACTCGTCGCGCACCACTACTGAATGTTCAAGGCGGAAGCCTTGACCGCCCAGAGGGTGGCCACCCGCGCGCTCAGACGGTGGTCGCTGTCATTAGGAAATGCGGAACAGTCCCAATTCAACGTGCCGCCGCCCGGGCCGAAAGTTATGGCCATAGTGGAAGCTATCGACAGGTCGGTGGTGCCGGCGAAGCTGGTTTCCAGTACCCGTTGATCCTGGGTGAACGCGCCATCGGCAATCCGGCATTGGACAAAGCCAGCTTGGCCGGTGGTTGTGAAGTAACGGAAGTTTGCGCCGGCAGAAACGAGGTAGCTTCCTTCCGGTACTGTGAAAGTTGCCATATGAACGAATCCACCGGCGGTGTTTTCCAGGGCCACTGGGGAAACGACCCCACCAGTTCGACTTGTGAAATAGACCTCCGGGCCGCCGCCTGGTCCAGCCGGACCCTGCTGACCAGTGTCACCCTTATCGCCTTGTTCTCCCTTGTCTCCCTTATCTCCCTTGTCACCTTTATCACCTTTCGGTCCGATTAGTCCCTGCGGACCAATCGGTCCCTGCAAACCCGTGTCCCCCTTATCGCCTTTCGGTCCCTGTGGCCCGCCAACTCCGATGCTGACATAGAAGGTGTCCAGATCTTTGTCGTGGTCATCGAGGTTTTTGTGACCTCTGTCATAGACGACCATGAGATACGTTCCGGCGTTCAGGCCAGAGGGCAGCGCCGCCACGATCTTCGTCTGCGTGTGACTGATTTGAAGCAGTACCACGTTGTTGAGAATCACCACTGGATTATTGCCAAACTGGGCGCCGTTGATCGTGATACGGTTGGTCACCGTATCAACCTGGACGCTGTTGATTTCAGGATTGTCTTTATCGTGGCCGAACGCGACGCCGACGGCGAAAAGCAGCACGGCGATTACCAAAGCTGACGTGAGTGAGAACTTGCGATTCATGATTTTCTCTCCTGGTGTTAAAGCTGATTTCAATTTCTTTTCTTATGCGCTTCAGCTGCCGGGCGTCTGGCTTTGCGACAGCACTTCGCGCACCGCGAACAAATCTTCTTTGAGCACATAGGCCCGCGCGCCGGCAGCGAATGCTGCATGACGTAACTTGTCGTCGTCGTGATCGGTGACGATGACTACGTTCGCTTCCGGGAACGCGGACGTGATTTGGCTGGTGGCGGCGATGCCGTCGAGTTGCGGCATCCTGATGTCCATCAGCACCCAATCGGGTCGGCAGCGTTGGAAAGCCGACAGCGCTTCCGAGCCGTCGCTGCATTCGCTGATGTCTCTCGCCAGATCCGCGACGATGCTCTTAATCAGCTGGCGCATCGCCGGGTTGTCTTCGACTATCAGCAGGCTCACCATTCGCTCACCATTCCAAAAGTGAGCGCACTATGAACTTTGTGCGGTGGAAAATGAATAGAGGGCGCCACCCATTCCGCATAAGTGTTGCCACTCATTTGGAGCGCACGCATTGGAGCGCACGCATTGGAGCGCACGCATCCCTGCGTGCGGTACGCCGGCATCCCTGCCGGCTGTTAGCTTTACGGCAGGTCGAATTTATGTGCGAGCGCGAATCTCACCAGCGCATTACTGCCATGCAGACCGAGTTTCTGGCAGATATTCGCCCGGTGATTTTCAACGGTGCGGTAACTGATGAAGAGTTGTTCGGCGATCTGTTTGCTCGAGTGGTTTTCCGCGATCAGCTTCAGGATTCGCATTTCCGCGGGAGTCAGGTCTTTCAGGTTGGGCGCAGTGTTCTGCAGCGATTGGCTGCGGCGCGATCGATTGAGCAGATAACCTGAGATGGAAGGTGTGATGAAGTGCCGCCCCGCGGCCACGGCACGAATGCTTTCGACGACGTCGTTGATAGCCGAATCTTTGAGCAGGTATCCGAGCGCGTCCAAATTCATTGCTTCATTGAACATGCGCTCGTCGTCGTACATGGTCAGGAAAATGATCCGGGTTTGAGATCCGTCGCGCCGCAATTCGCGGGCGACGTCGAATCCCTTGAGCTCCGGCATATTGATATCGAGCACTGCGACCTGCGGTTGCAACTCGCGAATGAGAGCCAGCGCCGCCGCTCCATCACCGGCTTCGCCAATCACGCTCAGACCATTTTCCAGCTCGATGATTTGACGCAGACCTTGCCGGAACACGGGATGATCGTCGGCGATTACGACGCGTATTTCAGTTGCCATTCTGGTTTGCCCTATGAGGAATGCGAATTGAAATTGTCGTTCCCTGACCTGGGGTCGAATCGACGTTGAAGCTGCCGCCAAGCATACGCGCCCGCTCACTCAGCCCCTTCAAGCCAAAGCCCGAGGCGCCGGCAGTTTGCTGGTCAAGCGAAAATCCCTTGCCGTTGTCTGTGAGCCGCACCGCAATCTCGCGCGGCGTACGTCTGATCGTCAGCTTTGCATTATCGGCGCCCGAGTGCTTGACGACATTGTTCAGGCCTTCCTGCACAATGCGATAGATATTGATCGCCATTTGCTGCGCGCCCACGTCGTCGATGTTATCGATTTCGGCCGTCAAACTAATCTGGCTGGCACTGGCGACGCGTTCCACCAGTTCTTCGAGCGATTGCGTCAGACCGATCGCATCTAAATGATGCGGCCGCAAATCGTAAGCAATTTGACGAACTTCAGTAATGGCTTGCGAGGCGCTGCCGTCAATCTGTGCGATCTGTTCCCGAGCGCGTTCGGGATCGGCGAGCAACTTCAAACTCAGCGCAGCGCGGTTCTTAATGATGAGCAACTCCTGACCGATACTGTCGTGCAGCTCGGCCGCGATGCGCTTGCGCTCGTCCTCTTGCGAATCGATCAGTTGCCGCGAGAACACGGCGCGTGCTTCATTCAGTCGCTTCAGTTGATTGACCCGCACCGTGTAGGCAACAGCGCCGAGACCAATTAGAGCAATCAGAGCGATGGTCACAAACCACCAGGTGCGATAAAACGGGGGCAGCACTCGAATGCGCAGCGTCGAGGGCTGATTGTTCCAGACGCCATCGCTGTTAGTCGCCATCACCTGGAACGTGTACGCACCGGGAGGCAAGTAAGAATAATTGACGGTGCGTCGCGTGCCGGCATCGATCCAATCCGCATCCTGTCCGATCAGTTGATATCTGAATCGAACCTGCTCGGGCTTGATGAAGCTCAGTCCGGTGAAGTGAATTTCGAGACTCGATTGACCCGGCTTCATCGATATGCCGTCAGCAAAGCCGATGGGCGCGCCATCGAGCTGCACTCCTTCAATGAGTATCGGCGGCGGCTGGTTGTTGAAGGGAACGGCTTCAGGATCGATGACGACCACACCACCTTGAGTCGGGAACCAAAGCTTCCCGTCCCGCGCCTTGACGCCCGCCGGTTGGCGCCCGCCGTTACATTCCGTATTCAACATGCCGTCGAGTTTTCCATACGCTACGCAGTTGATTCGATTGGCCCGGCCGGCAGCGAAGTCATTAAGTTGCTGTCGACTTACGCGATAGATACCGCGATTGGAACTTAGCCAAAAGTTTCCGCGCCCATCTTCGAGAATTTGAAAGACGCCGTTGTTGAATAAGCCTTCGCTGACTTTGTAGGTAGTGATGCGGCCGTCGGCCATCCGGCTCAGTCCGCCGTCATAGGTGCCAATCCAAAGAATTCCGTCGGCGTCTTCATAGAGCGAGCGAACGCGATTACTACCCAAACCATCTTCGATCGTGAAGCTGCTGAACGATCCGTCCTTGAATCGCGCGAGCCCGTCGTAAGTGCCGATCCAAATCGTGCCGCTGCGATCCTGATGAATCACCTTGACGTCTTTGCCCGGCAAACCATCCTGCGTCGTGTAAGCGGTCAGCACCTCGCCGCTGAGTTTGAACAGCCCGTCCTTTGATCCAAACCAGATGTTGCGGTCTCGATCGGTGTAAATCGCCTGCGCGCCGGGAATCTTTCTGGCCGCTGCGGGCGGCTCGACGATGCGGCCATTTTCAACGTACGCAATTTTCTCGTAGCTGCTGATCCACACGCGGCCCGCAGCGTCCTGGCCTATCGTCTGCACGTCGGCGAGCGCCGGCGGAAAAGAAAGGCCGGCCCCGGCGAACTCTTTGATCGCGCCGTCTTTGAAGAAGCACAATCGATGCGTGCCAATCCAAATTATGCCGTCGCGATCTTCGTAGATGGGATAGACGTTGTCGCCGGCGAGCCCATCGCGGGTTGAATATGAAGTGATGAATTGACGCGTGAGGCGGTTAAGACCACCCGTGGTCGTTCCGATCCAAATCGTCCCCTCGCGGTCGGCAAACAATGACAGGATGCCGTTGCTCGATAGTCCGTCAGCCGTCGTGTACGTGGTAAACCTACCGTTGCGGCAGCGCACTAAACCGTTGGCGCTGCCCAGCCAGAGATCGCCCTGCGTGTCCTCGACAAAACTCCCGATCGCAGCGTCGGCCGGCAACGGCGGTAAACCGTCCCTGGTGGTGAAACTTTGCAGTTGATCGTTCGCGACGTGCACGAGCATCCCGGTGGGAATCCCTGCCCAGAGACTCCCATCCCCGCTTTCGAACAGAGACGCATCAGAGACGCGCCCGTGGACCGCAAAGGTGCGCTCGGCGCCATTCCCAAGTTCGTGCAAACCCTCTTTGTCATAATGCCACTCGCTGCCCGCGCGGGTGAATCGGATCTTAAGGTCGTACCAATTCCCCCCGGCAGAATAAGGTGAAAATTTATCGTTTGATAACGTCACCCAGCCGTTGGTGGTAGCGATCAGCAACCCACCCGCAGGATTGGTCTGAATCTGCTTCACTTCATTGGTCGGCAACCCGTCAGCAGTTGTGAAGGTTTTGAACTGGCCATGGCGAT
>DATANL010000505.1:0-1832 GCA_036266295.1 Pyrinomonadaceae bacterium
CGCGGAGTTTCTGCGCCGCGTTGTCCTCGCCAATAACACCGATAACTTTCGCGCCTGCGCCGAGTGCTGTGATGTTGGCCAGGACGTTGGCCGCGCCGCCGAGGTGGGTCGACTCGCGTTGAATATTAACGACCGGAACCGGCGCTTCCGGCGAAATGCGCGTGACCTCGCCCCAGATAAATTCATCGAGCATCACGTCGCCCAACACCGCAATGCGACATCGCGCCGCGCTCGTCAGAATTTCCCGGACTCGATTTTTAGTTAAGGTCAACAAAGTATGTATGGTGTCAGAAGCCCGACCGTCAGGGAGGGCTACGTGGGGTAACTAGCCCTCCCTGACGGTCGGGCTTCTGAAACTGTTCTCTTTCGTAATGCGATCGATTGCGGCCACGACGCGCTCGACCGGGACCGTGAGAATGCACTGCGGCTTTTCAAATTCAGCACACGAATAGCCGGGGCACGGCTGGCACGGCAACTCTTCGCGCACGACTTCGCTTTTGTTCGTGGTCCAGGGTCGCCAGTGAGCGACGTTCGAAGATCCAAATATGACGACGCAGGGCGTGTTCACCGCCGCCGCGATGTGCGCGATGCCGCTGTCATTGCCGATGAATAGCCGCGCGTGCGCAGCCAGGGCAGTTACTTCCGGCAAAGACAGGTTGTCGAATGTAATCAGGCGCGCGGATGTCTGCGAGACGAGCGAGTCGAGCACGCCTCTCTCTTTCGGCGACACGATCACCGCCGGTGTCAGGCCACGTTCGGCCACCGCTTCAACAATCCGCGCGAAATTTTCGGTGGGCCATCGCTTCGTCTCCAAAGCGGCCGCGGGATGAATTAACGCGAGCGGGCTATTGATATTCTCCGCGGAAAGTCTGCGCGCAATTTCCTGCTGCGCGTTTTCGGTTACCGCTAACTGCGTCGCCGGACGATCACTAACGGGCACCCCCGTCCATCCGATCAAAGCGAGTTGCTGCTCGACCGAGTGCAGTGTCGGACGCGACCAAATTTCCTGCGACGCCGGCGCGATGTGATTGTGTAACCGCGCGTACTGGTAGTGATTGAAGCCCACGCGATGAGTCGCGCCGCTGGCCCGTGTCAGAAACGTTGCCGTCGTTCCGCCATGCAAGTTGTAAACGACGTCGTAGCCGGTGCGATGAAGTTCGCGAGCGACGCGCGCGCGCGCTGGGCTTCCATGCCGGGCGATAGAGATGACTTGATCAACCAGGGGCGAACCATCCAGCAGCGGCGCGACCCAGTCTTCGAGCAGAATATGAATGGTGGCCTGCGGCAGAAATCGTCTTAAGGCATACAACGATGGCGTCGTCAGCACCGTGTCGCCGATCGAACGCAAACGTATCACCAGCACTTTGCGAACTGCCGACCAATCCCAACGCGGCGGGGCCAGCGCTTCCGCGGCCGGGCTTTCGAAGTTTCCGGCCAGACTGAGGTGACGCACGCCGGGCGACGACTCAATTATTTGTCGCAGACTGTTCATCCTCGATCGTCGCTTCGTCGATCAGCATCACCGGAATGTCGTCGCGAATCGGATAGACGCGCCGGCACGAGACACATTTCAATCCGCTGCCGTCAGGCCTCAACTCGACCTTTGCATGACACGCCGGGCAAACCAGAATTTCGAGCAACTGTTCGCTGATTGCCATACTCAAAACCTCAGAAGTCTTGTTCGCATGAGAAGGCAGCAAGCTTAGCAGTATTGCCCGAATAGTTGTAGCGGCTGTAGTACAATGCGGCCCGACGCTCACCATGTCGATGATTAACGAAAAGTTTGGTTCCCGAGTGACCAGCGCCTGGAACGATTTGCGCCCGCAAACCCG
>DATANL010000506.1:0-3255 GCA_036266295.1 Pyrinomonadaceae bacterium
CCGGGATGCGACGGCGCAGTTGTGGGGACACTCTGAACCGCACTGGCGTGAGCTGGCAGGCCCGCAGCAATCTGTTTTTCACCTGCCGCCAGGGGCACCGGCGAGTTCGAAACTGACGGATCCAGAAAAGCACCGCGACCAACTTTCACCCGGAAGCCTTCACGCTCGAGTTCAAACTGAGTCAGGCCGTTTTCGGTGATCAAACCGATGAGCTCACGCAGCTCATTCATATTGATCGATGCTTCAATGTGTCTGGGCTGATTCCGGTGGCGGCGGCGGCCGCGATCGCGCTCACGTTCGCGATGTCCGCGATCGGCATCTTGTTCCGGGCCCGTGGATACTATCTCGGGCTGCTTGTTTTCGTGATCAGCCATTACTGTTTTGGTTCCGGTTGACATCGCACCTCCGTCAAGGTTTTCGGCAGTTGCGTTTCCGGTCTTATCTAAAGCAAAAGCCCCGACTGCCGGACGTTAACCGACTCGGGGCACCTGCTGCAATTAAATGTACTACTCGCCCGCTCCGTCTTCCTTGTCTTTGGTGGCGGACTCGGCTTTGGTTTCAGCCGACTTCTTCTTCGATGATCCCCTGGCGGGGCGCTTCCGCGCAGTGCTCTGGGCTTCCTTGTCGCGAGCGTTATCTACCAGTTCAATAATGGCCAGTGCGGCGCCGTCGCCGGTCCGCCGGCCCATCTTGATTATTCGCGTGTAGCCGCCGGGCCGATCCTTAAAACGCTCGCCCAATTCGTCAAACAGGCGTGCCAGCGCAGCGACGCCCGCCGTTCGCGGCGGCGGTGTCTGCCCGCGTCGGGTGGTGATTGCCCGGCGATAGTTGCCGGCGTGAAAGAAAGAGGCAGCCTGCCGGCGCAGATGAACACCGGTCGCTTCCGTTCCATTTCCTTCGAGGGACGCTGCCCGGCGCGAAAGGGTAATCGCCTTCTCGATGAAAGGACGCAACTCTTTTGCTTTGGGCAAAGTCGTGACTATTCGATCCTCGCGCGAGTTAATCAGCGAGGTCGCCAGATTTCGCAACATCGACATCCGATGTTCTGTGGTTCGCCCAAGTTTTCGGTGGGCCTTAAGATGACGCATGATCCTTTTGTCCTACTGCACTGCGGCTTCAAATTCGTCTTCATCGTCGCCGCCGACATCCTCAATCGAACCGTCGCCGCTTCCCGGAATCGGATTGCCCTGCTCGTCGAACTGCATCCCGAAGTCGAGACCCATACCGCGCAGGATGTCGCGAATTTCACCCAGGGACTTCTTGCCGAAGTTCTTGGTAGCCAGCATTTCGCGCTCCGAGCGCTGTACCAGATCACGAATGGACTTGATGCCGGCGTTCTTCAGGCAATTGTAAGAGCGGACCGAAAGCTCCAGCTCATCAACCGATCGATCCAACTGATCGTTACGGGGCAACGGCGGCCGTTCAGCCTGTTGATAGCTGTAGTCTTCGGTGTCTTCCTCAAAGTTGATGAAGATCGCCATGTGGTCTTTGATCAACTTGGCCGCCAAACCAATCGCATCGTCCGGCTTGATCGAGCCATCGGTCCAGACTTCAATGCTGAGTTTGTCGTACTCGGTATTTTGACCCAGACGCGCGGCGTCGACGGCGTAATTCACCTTCTTGACCGGTGTGTGAACCGAGTCAATCGGGATATAGCCGAGCGACAGATCTTCGTCGAAGTTGCGCTCAGCCGAAACATAACCGCGGCCCCGCTTGAGCCGCATTTCGATATTGAGCGTACCGCCATCACTGAGCGTAGCAAGGTGCAAAGTCGGATCCAGCACCTCGACATCCGCGTCGCCCTGAATATCGCCGGCTGTAACCTCGCCGGGACCGGTTTTTGAGACCGTCAAAGTCTTGGGCTCATTGCCGTGAAGCGTGAATGGCACCTGCTTCAAATTCAGGATCACGTCGGTAGCATCTTCGACGACACCTTTGATCGAAGAGAACTCGTGCTCCACGCCCTCGATCTTCACCGCGGTGATCGCGGCGCCCTCGATTGATGAAAGCAGCGCTCGTCGCAATGAATTACCCACCGTCGTACCGAATCCACGCTCGAAAGGCTGGGCCGAGAATCGTCCGTAGCGTTCCGTCAACGTTTCGCTGTCGGCCGCCAGCCGGCGCGGCATTTGAAAACCTGTCCAGAGATTATTTTGATCCATAACGTACCGTCAGAATTTTTGAGGAGAAGTTATCCGCACCCGCGGCGCACTGTTCGTAGTCGCGTGCCGCCGGTGCGCCCAGTTACTTGCTATAAAGTTCCACAATCAACTGCTCGTTAATCGAGCGGTCAACATCATCGCGAGTCGGCAATCCGGAAATGGTCGCCATCATGTCCCCGCCGGAAGCCGAAATCCACGCCGGACGACCGCGTCCTGCTGCCGTCTGCCATGCGCCTTCAACGTGAACATTCTTGCGGCTCGGCTCTTTGATCGAGATTACGTCACCCGGCTTTACCTGGTACGACGGAATATCCACCTTGCGCTCATTGACCAGCACGTGGCCATGATTCACCAGCTGGCGCGCCTGGCGTCGCGACGTGGAAAACCCCGCGCGATAGACACTGTTATCCAGCCGGCGCTCGAGCAGAAACAGCAGGTTCTCACCTGTAATTCCTTTTTGGCGCGCCGCGCGTTCAAAGTAATTTCGAAATTGTCCTTCGAGGATGAAGTAGATGCGCTTAACCTTCTGCTTTTCGCGCAGCTGCTGGCCATACCCGGCGAGCGCTTTACCGCGTCGCATGGAATTGCCATGCTGTCCGGGCGGCTGAGTGCCGCGCTTTTCTATCGGACAGGAAGGCTTGTAACAGCGATCTCCCTTGAGGAAAAGTTTTGCGCCTTCGCGGCGGCACAGACGGCACACCGCATCTCTATACCTAGCCAATTCGTTTCTGCCTCCAGTCTAACTACAGACGGAAAAGTTTACAGGCCGCATTTCAATGTCGAATTTCCAAATTCGAATTTCGAAATTGTGTGGAGCCCTTCATCCTTTAGGTCAACGTCCTTACATTTTCAATTGCAGACTGACAATTGCCCATCTTCAAATGCTCAAAGCAATCGAAAATTGGCAACCGCAAATCGGCAATACTTCTAAACTCTGCGCCGCTTGGGCGGCCGACATCCGTTATGCGGAATCGGCGTGGTATCCCTGATGGCCATCACCCGGATACCGGCATTATTGATCGCGCGAATCGCCGATTCACGGCCGCCGCCGGGGCCCTTCACGCGCACTTCGCACTGTTGCATGCCCGCTTCC
>DATANL010000507.1:0-2140 GCA_036266295.1 Pyrinomonadaceae bacterium
CACGACGTCGGCAAACCCGAAGACATCGCCGCCGTGATCGCGTTCCTGGCATCGGACGACGCCGCGTTCGTGCAGGGCGCGCAGGTGCGGATCGATGGTGGGCGGCTGGATCATTTGTGAGGAAGTGATGTCAGTACCACCTGCGTAAGCGGGTGGGTCGTGTGCATCGTCCGATGAACCCACCCGCCTACGGTGGTACTCACCCGCAGGGTTCAAACAAACTCCGGAAGTGGACCACCCTGACCATTGACCACGTAATCAACGCCCAGTTCAACGCTGCGCTCGGTCCACAAGTATCGGTGACTGCCCTTATCGGCCCACGGACTACGTGAGTTCGTCCAGTTACCACTCTTCCTCATTTTCCTGGTGGCATAAGCCTTAAATGCGTTCAGCGCTAGCTCAGGTTTTAGACGACCTACGGACGTGACAACGTGCACGTGATTAGTTCTCACATTAACGGCATGTAACGTCCACCTTCGATAGTCACATACCTCGCGGATCGCACTCTCGACGTTCTCGCGTTGCTCTGCGTTGAGTATTACAGGTCCCGTCTCAGTAATTTGGTTGGCGATGTGGCTATGCCACTGTTTGTTCGGCGGGATGTATGGAGAATTATGCCGGTTATGAAACCTGTCAATTGAGCCGCGTTCGTCTCCGTGCAGCCACGTGCCATAGCAACGGAAGGTAATCAAGTATCCCAATGGAATTCCTGTTTCGTTCCACATGAATGGGAGTATGATACGCGCGCCGTCCAGGCAAATTTATTGCACGCAACTGTCGACATGGTGTGGGTCTTGTGCCGGTTCGGATGCAACCCACCCGCTTACGCAGGTGGTACTGAAACGGGTGGTGCTGATTGAGACCCACCCGCTCACGCAGGTGGTACTGACTATATGATCGGGCAGCTCTTCGGCAACTACAAAATCTCCGCTAAGTTAGGCGCCGGTGGGCAAGGGACTGTTTATAAGGCTGTCGATCAGAAACTGGGCCGCACGGTCGTGCTGAAAGTTCTGCCCGCTGAACTCACTGTCAAAGAAGCCAACCTGAAACGTTTTGAGCGCGAGGCGCAGCTCGCTTCGGCGCTGGACCATCCGAACATCTGCACCATCTTCGATATGGATGAAGCGAACGGGTTGCACTTCATCGCGATGCAATACGTTGACGGCAAGAACGTCCGGCAGCTTTGCAATGGCCGGCCGCTGGAGCTGGACAGCGCGCTGCGCATCGGCATCCAGGTCGCTGATGCGCTGGCCGCGGCGCACGTGCGCGGCATCATTCATCGCGATATCAAATCGGGCAACGTAATGGTGACTGATGCCGGCCAGGTGAAGATTCTCGATTTTGGTTTGGCGAAGCTGCTCGACGAACAGCAAGCGGTGCTTTCCGGAATTCATCAAACTGAATTGACGGAAGTCGGCGTGCCGTACGGCACCGCGACCTATGCGGCGCCTGAGCAAGCGCGCGGCGACAAAGTTGATTCGCGCGCGGACATTTTTTCTACCGGCGTCTTGCTTTACGAAATGTTGACGGGCACGTGGCCGTTCCGCGGCAAGAACACGATCGATGTGCGTCACGCGGTGATTCACGATCAGCCGAAGTCTCTGGCAGAGATGCGACCGGGCGCGACGCCCGCGAAGCTGCAACAGATTCTCGATCGCGCCATGCAGAAAGAGCCGCGCGATCGTTATCAACGAATCGATGAGTTGCGCGATGACCTGCGCAAGGTCCTGCAAGAGGTGTCGCTGGGTGCGACGATGGACGTGGCGGCCGTGCCCCGTCATCTCGGTGGCCCCAGTCCGGTGTCGCGCGCGATGCGTTGGTTGCGCAAGATGAGCGGCGGCAGTGAAACAGCCACGACTTCGCCGCAATTCACCTCGCACGCACAGGCCGACACGCGCGAGCAATCTCTGACCACGACCATCGCGGATCGCGAGAAGAAGAATCTGGCGGTGCTGCCATTCAAGAATCTCGCGGGCGACGCGGCCGCCGGCTTCTACGAATTCGCACTCGCCGACGCGGTCATCACTGAACTCGCGCGGATCCGCTCAGTTGTCGTGCGGCCTTCGTCGGTGATGTCGAAATATCAGGGCGTGGCCGTCGATCCGCCGTCGGTCGGGCGCGAACTGAACGTGGACGCAGT
>DATANL010000508.1:0-4438 GCA_036266295.1 Pyrinomonadaceae bacterium
AATTTATTCCAGGGCAGCAGGTAACCGCTGAAGCCGAAACAGATGACGATGAAGAGCAGCACCACGCCGCTGACCCAGGTGATTTCGCGCGGCGGATAATAGGCGCGCAAAAAGAAAACGCTGAACATGTGAATGAACAGCGTCGCGATCATCAGGTTCGCAGACCAACTATGAATCGATCTGATTAGCCAGCCGAACTGGACTTCCGTGATAATGAATTGAACGCTCTCGAAAGCGTTCTCTGAACTGGGCCGGTAATAGAGAAGCAGCAGAATTCCAGTAGCGACCTGCACGCCAAACAGGAACAGCGTCATGCCGCCGAAGTAATACCAGATCGAATGACGATGCAGCGGCACTTCCTTCTTGTCCGCCATTTTCTGGACGCTGCTGATCGACAAACGCTCGTCAAGCCAATTTTTTATGGGTTCGAGTCTCACGACAGCAAAGAGATCAATTCACCAGCGCAGGAAAAATCATTACAGCTGTTTAGACGCCGGACTTGTCCGGCGATGGCCGCACAAGTGCGGCCTCTAAACGACCCAAAGTTTTTTCCCTGTCTTATTCTTCTCTGTGTCCTCTGTGGTTAATCATCCCCGCGTAACCACGACATCATCACCACGCGTATTCACCTTGTACTCTTCCAGGGGTCTGGGCGGCGGGCCGCCGATGTTCTTGCCGCTCAAGTTGTATTGGCCGTTATGACAGGCACACCAAATCTGTTTCGTGTCGTCGCGATATTGCACGATGCATTCGAGGTGCGTGCACACGGCTGAGAAGGCTTTGAATTCACCCTGCGCGGTGTGGACCAGGATGCCTGGCTTGTTGCCGAACTTGAAAATCTTTCCGGAGTTGGGCGGCACCTCACTCAGTTTCGCCGCGATCACCGAATTCTCGGACGACTCGACGATCTGCGGCGGCGACATGAACCTGAAAATGGGATAGACGATGGCGCCGAGGGTGGCGACGGCGGTTGAGCCAAGCAGGTAATCGAGGAAACTGCGCCGCGACGGACCACTGTCAGCCGGGGCATAGAGATGTTGACTGTTCTTGTTCGCCATCACGCGCAGGTTACTCACGAGCCGAACTACGGTTTCCGCGGAACCACGCGGCGGAAATTATCGGCCAGCAGAAAAGCGGCGCCAATCGCCAGCCAGAAAGCCGCCTTGATCCAGTTTCGCGTTTGCACTGCTTCGAGCGCCGCCACCCCAAAAAACAGCGCGAAGATTACGAAGGCATCCCACTTGATCGGCTTCATTGCTGCCTCTTTTCAAAACAAACTCCAGCTTCGGCATCTATCCTCGGCTGGAGTTTGGCCAAACAGTCTCTAATCAACCACAGAGAACACAGAGAAGAACAAATAAAACTATAGTTTAGATGCCGGACTTGTCGGCTGCCCGGTTTGGCCGCGCAAGTGCGGCCTAATAAACAACATCGTAATTATTTTACTCGTGGTTTCTTCGGTTCTTTTTCTTCCTCTGTGTCCTCTGTGGTTAATTCATCCGCTGCGGTGACTATTCCTTTCGCCCGATGTAAAAACGCAGCGACATGTACGGCAGATGCGCGTGATAATTCTGCGCGCGCGGGCTGCCGGGGAAAGTCTTCAAGAAATCGCTTTCGTTGTATCCGTAGTACTGATATCCGAGGTTCCAGTCGAGATGCCGGTTAATCATGATGGCCAGGCGTGCTTCCGGCGTGACGAAGTTCATCGGATAGGACGTAATCATCGTGCCGCCGAGGTTCGCAGCCACTGGCGAACTCCCGCCGGGCGGTACGAAACCACCTTGTATCGGTGTGCCACCTGCGGGATTAGACAAACGATCTCCCTGGCCGTTGTCTTTGTTCATCCGGAATGAGGTGAACAGCGTCATGCGGCGACTGAGCCGTGACGTGACGTCGGCAAAGAAGTAGTTATTGCGTTGGTAGTACAGCGCGTGGCCAAAATGATGGAAGAGGCTGGCCGCCGGCGGCACCTGGTAGTAATAGTCGATGACGGCATCGCTATTGACCCAGTTGAAGTTATATCCAAAGTTGACGGTGATCTTCGATGTCGCCAGCCAGTCAACCGACGAGGTGACGATGCGCGTCTTCAGGTCAACGCCGAAATCCTGCGCATTAACACCGGCGATCTCGGACGGATTGCCGTTGTCGCGGATGATCACTCCAAAATTGAGATTCAATTTGCGATTCGGGCTGTACCTGCTCTTCGCGCGCACATTCGTGTAATTGTAATTACCTATGCGGGTGAAGACGTTGTCAGCCGTGCCGTGTTCGGCGTCGAAGTACACGTTCCAGTTCCTGGTGAAACGAGCTTTGAAACCGCCGAAGATCGCGTGAGTGTTGTTCTCTTCAATCTCAGCCGTTGGATTTGTGATGGGCGCCGGAACGTTTGCATTGATCGCAAAGCCCAGCTCCTGGACGACGTCGTGCCGCTGACCGAAACGATAACCAAAGTGCACCGAGTAATTTTTGTTAATTTGGTAATCGCCCTCGATCGTGTCGGTGAGCTTGCTGTAATTCGTCGTCTTCTGCTCGGGGACCGGAGATACATTGAGCGTATCAGTTCGCGTACCACCGGTAATCGGCCGAGTCAGCGAGAAAAACGCGCTGTACAAGCCAAGGCCATCGATCGTGAATGCTTCCTGGTGAAGGGTGTTCGAAATCCGGAATTTGTCGCTCGCCAGATACGTCAGACCAAAGTCGATCGCATGACTCGGGCGCGTGGTGTCGCTCGCGATCGTGTAGGAACTTGGATTGGTCGTATTGGGTTGCGCGGACGGCGGTGTCGGCGGAAACACGGGTGTCGTGATTCTGAAGTTAAAATTGCGGCCACTGAAGTTTTCCAGATAGGTCGCATTCATGCTGGAGCGGCTGTAAATGCCCCGAGCGGTTATATCCAACTTGTCATTAATTAACGAGTGGAGGCTAAAGCGGGTGTAGTTAATGCTACCCCGCGTCGGCTCCTGGCGCAGAAAACTGGTTAACACCGCGACAGACGTGGCGGTATTGACATTCAATCCGCTGCCGGCCGGAATCACGCTGTCGTCACGGAACCGGCGGAAACCCTGTAGGAAGGTCCAATCGAGGATGCCGACTTTTCCGTCGGCGCCGAAACGCCAATCATCGGCCTTCGACTTCATGTTGTTGAGCAGCCAGAAGTCGTTGCCGCCGTTGTGATAGTTCGTGTAGGAAGTACCGTCATACCGTTCGGGCGAGTATCCGACGTTAAAGCGGATCAACTCGTTCTTCGGCAGAATAGTCACATCGAAATCGCCCATCGTCGTGCGCGTGTCGAACCCGTGCAGACCGGTGACCGGGTTGGCAACTGTTTGAATCGGCGAGAAGAGCCAGGTCGGGTTCGCAATGTTGTTGAGGAAGCGATAGTACTTGAACCGGCGATACTGGCCCTCGAAGCGATACCACTTCGGGTTCTCGATGCTGATGCGCATGTTGCCCTGCGGGTCCGCGCCCCAGCCGGTGGACGTTACCATCAAACTATCGAACAGCCCTGTTCCATCTTTCGACTTCATGAAGAAGGAACTGTCAAAGACGCGCGGGCCGGCTTTGTAATTCAAATCGCTCTTGAATTTGTTTACATCGCCGTCTACGCGCTGGCCGCGATAGCCGAACTCGATCGAGCCGACCACATTGTAGGGACCTGCGTCATCGCCGACGGTTGACGACGTCGGCTCTTTATCAGTGCTCGCTGTTTTCTTCGGATCAGTCTTGGTGGTCTTCTTCGGGTCGGTCTTGCTCTCGGTCTTGGCGGTCGCTTTTCCGTCTTTCGCGTCCTGAGTCTGAATCGCTTTGGTATCTGTGGCCGAGTCCTGCCCCGCCACCGACACCGCGGTCAATCCAATAAACAATCCGACTACCGGCAAGAAACTGAGCAGCCTCGTAATCTTGGTATTCATACCATCCATCCTCTGGACAAATTTTGTGTTTTGCGGCGGGTCCCGGCCCGCCGTCCTGAGACGGGCGACGCCCGTCTCCAAACGATTAAGCGCTACCTGAAGAACACAGGGCTCGTGCGCGAGCCGTGAATCTTCACGTGACACGCAGTGCAATTCGAGTACTGCGCGTTCTGGTTATGCTGCGGACCAGCCGGTTCCACGGCGCCCACGTCATGCGCCACACTGTGGCAGGTGAGACACAGTTGATTCACCGCGCTGTACTTCAGCAGCCGTGCATTCGCCGAACCGTGCGGCGTATGGCAGGACGTGCAGCCTTCTGTCTTGACCGGCGCGTGTTCGAACGTAAACGGTCCCTGCTTGTCTACGTGACACTTGATGCATGCGGCATCGACGCCCGTCGCCAGTCTGGTCTGCTTCGTCTCAAATCCACCGTGCGGGTTGTGACAATCGCTGCAACGCATCGCGCCTTCCAGGACTTTGTGATGGAAAGGCATAGTGAATTGCGGCTTCACTTCATTGTGACAACC
>DATANL010000509.1:0-3935 GCA_036266295.1 Pyrinomonadaceae bacterium
ATTGTCGCCGCGATTAATGGCCGCGTTGTTGACGAGGATGTCAATGCCGCCCCATTCGTGAACCAGGTCGCGCGTCAGATGCTTCATGCCGAAGCGATCGATAATCGACACCTTGAACGCTTTGCTCTTGCGGCCATGTCCTTCGATTTTTGCGGATGTCTCGGCGGCCAGATCTTCGCGCTGATTGTAACTGAAAGCTACGTCAGCGCCTTCGCGGGCAAATACCTCACAAAGCGCCGCGCCAATGCCGCGGGTTCCTCCGGTGATGAACGCGCGCTTACCTTCTAGTAGCAGACTCATTAATAAGTTTGTGGCACGGCCTTAAGTCTGTGATTCCGATGACTATCGATCACAGATTGAAGTCTGTGCCACTTTCGTTTGTTTGATAGAACGACGGGGGATTAAATCGCGAAGCCAGCGTGCCAGTCAAGAAGCCAGGGTCGAAGCCCCGAGTATTAGCCTCGAAAAGGCACAAAAAGAGCAAAAACAACATCCTTTGTAGGTTCGGTGGGCTTCATGCGGGTTTGCCGAGCCTCAGGCGGCATGCTCGGCTAACGACTCAGTCGTGCTCGCGTTTTCCGGAATCAAGGCGGTGATTTCTTCGACGATGCGCCTGGTCGCATTCGGAAGCGCGACGGAAATCGTCGCGGCGCGCAGAGCTGCATAATGCTTCGAATCGGCGATCATCCGATTGACCACGGGCACGATATCCGAAGCCCGGCTGAGCATGACGGCGGCGCCGCTCTTGGCGATCAAATTGACCGTGCCTGCTTCCTGCGGCATCGGCTCTGTTGTCACGTCGGCAATGATCGGCAGACGACAGCTCAAAGCTTCAAAAGTAGTTAAGCCGCCAAGTTTTGAAATCATCACATTGGCCGCGCCCATCAACTGCTCGACTTCGTCCGAATAGCCGATGACCTTGATCGGGAACCTGGCTTCCAATGCAATCCGTTCAGCCTCGGTCTTCAAAGCTGCGTTCTTGCCGGCGAGAAAGATTGCCTGGACGTCGAGTTCGCCGCGCACCAACTCGCTGAAGATCAGCGGAATGTTGCCGCCGCCTTCCCAGCCGGCGTTGACGAACACGGTGAATTTCTCCGGATCCAGCCCCAGCGCCTTGCGTGCGACCCGCGCCGCGTCGTCGCCCGGAAAAGAAAACTTCGGATGCACCGGCATTCCGGAAACCTTGATGCGTTCCGGCGCGATGCCATAGTCGATTAACTGGCGGCGCGCGTCTTCGGTAGCCACGAGGTACAGACGCACATCGTCGCACGCCCATCCTTTCCAAAATCCATAGTAAGGATCAGTCACGACGGTCACCAACGGCACGCGATCGGCCCAGCCGATTTCCTTCAACACGCGCGCGAAGATGTGTTGAGTCAGAGGATGGACGCTGACCACGATGTGCGGACACCAGCGCTCGACGATATTGCGCACGTAACCGATGCAACGTGAATGAAAGAACTCGCGGGTCTCAGGACGAAAGCGATTGATCAGCCAGTAGTAATACTTCATCCAGTGCTGCTTGTGACGCAGCAACCAGTTGTAAATCGCTACCAGCTTGGCCGCCAGATGATGGGACTCTTCGACGGCGCGGACGACGCGCACGGCGTAGGACTCGCCCTTCACGAAACTCTCAATGCCGGCCACGATCGCCGCGGCTGCGGAACGATGGCCACCGCCGGTATCGGAAGAAATGATGAGGATTTTCGGATTGTTGGGTTTCATCGCGTCAGGACCGCCTGCGGTAGCGGGTGTTAGCCGTCATGGTTCATTACGTCGCGAGATCAGCCGCCCGCTACCGCAGGCGGTACTGACTGCATTCCATCAGTCTGGTCGTCAATCTGCTTCTCCAAATCGCGCGCGGCTTTCTTCATCTCGCGCTCGAGCTTCTTAATCTTAATTAAGTGCTTCGGATTGAAAGGCAACGACGGGTAATAGCAATTCGATTCATGCGTGCAGAAGCAACCGTTGGCCGCGTGCTTGCGCCGCTCCTTCATCGCCGGCGATAACCAGAGGCCCTGGAAGTTCCAGTCGTGATCGCGCAGGTTGCCAATCGGCGCGAGGTTCTCGCACGACGACAAAGTGCCTTCATCGTAAATCACGGCGCCGGCCGTTCCGGCATAGCAAGTCAATTGAGCCTGCTGCGTCTCCTGGGTCTTCGCAATCAAGCCGTGCATGTAGATATCTATCGCGGCTTTGAAGAAACCGGCGTTGCCGCCGTAATTGTTTTTGAGCGCCGCATGACGCGAGTCATCGTCAATCATCTGCGCCAGTTTCGCGTAACGCGTGTGATCGATATCGAGTTCCACCGGATCGGCTGACGGCGGACGAATGTAATTAAAGTTGACTTTGTCGGGCTTCAGATCGTGTTTCAGAAAATCGTACCAATCGAAAATCGTGTCCTGGTTCGAATGCATGAAGCAGGTGCACGTTTGCAGATCCAGACGCGGATACTGCTTCTTCATCGCCTTTAACTCGCGCGCCGTTTCGATCGCAATCGACCACGAACCCGGCTTCTGGCGAATTTTGTCGTGCTGATCCTGCAATCCATCGATGCCCATCGCGACTGTCACATTCAGGTTCGGGCATTCTTCGAGGATGCGCGTGACGTCGGGAAAGATTCGCTTCTGAATCTGGCCGTTCGACATCAGATAAACCGATTCGAGATTGTTGTGACGATAAAACGAGCTGACGATTTCCGGCAGGTCTTTGCGCGTGAACGGTTCGCCGCCGGCCAGAATCAGCACGCCGAGATTGCCGCCGAGCGTCTGCGCGATGCGGTCGATCTCGTGCGTCTTCATTTGCAGTTTCTTGCGCGGCCGATCGTCCAACTCATCGGTAAAGAAACAGTGCGTGCAACGCATGTCGCACACCGAAGTAACCAGAATATTTAATAAGACGGGCGCAAACGGCTGGCCCAGGGCCATCTTCGTGTAGCGCTTCAGTAATTCTCGTGTGGTGTAATCCATAAAACTTTTCCCTGGGGAGAATAGCGTATTTGATGCGCTGAATAAAGGATTCGATTCCCCGGAGGTTGAGTTGCCGTGACAAAGTTAACCACAGAGGACACGGAGAAATGCAAGACAGGAAGGCACACTTTCGGGTGTCTTTGATTTTCTCTGTGTCCTCTGTGGTTCAATTCTCGCGCGGCACCTGACTTTACAAAGGCTGGCGGCCGGCGAACCCGGCTTCGACGTCATGCCACCACTCAAGCCGGTCACCCTCATCGGCTTTCCAACAGAGCAGCACTACGCGGCCGTCGCGCATGGAAGGGAAATCGATCAGCCCCTGCTGATAGTCTTTCAGTTGAATCCCCAGGCCCTCTAATTGCCCTGCGCGCGTCGAGAGGTCGACCAGCAACTGGGCGTAGCGAGGTCCGAAGGACATTCCGCCGCCGCCATGTTCGGCGCCTTCCGCGGCGTGTTTGGCGATGCTTTGAAAAGTGATGAGCCGGCGATGGGACTTTTGAATCGATCTGACGATGGATCGAACTGTAGGGATCAGTGAATTGGCTTCGTCGACGGTGAATAGCTTCATAAGGGCTGAAGCGTCTCACACGCTTCGGTAAAACTCACGAAGCCAATTCTACTGGTTTGACGCGGGCTGCGCTACTTTACGATCGCGTCGGCTGTTTCGGTCTTCGGCATGTAATAGCCGCGTCGTGAACTGACATCTAAACGGCGCTGCTTTCCTTTGGCGTCAGCGGCCTTCACACGCAAAGTCAATTCGTGCATCCGGCCGTCGTCCTTTTCATCTTCAGCCAAGGTGAAGCCCAGGCTGTAGCGCGCGTTGAGATTTCCGATGACCCGCGCCAGACCGGAGCCGTAATCTTTGACCCGGCTGACATGAACTGATTCACCGCCGCTCTGGGTCGCCAGTTGTCGCGCACTGCCGGCCAGACTGATACCGGTCCACCCGACCAGGGGCTGGCCCAA
>DATANL010000510.1:0-7731 GCA_036266295.1 Pyrinomonadaceae bacterium
TCACGTGTTCCACGGCACGGATGAACCGTCCCCGGATTCCGTCAGGTGTTCCGCCGCACGGCTGACCTGTGCCCCAGTACGTGTCGAGAGTTCCACGGCACGGATGGCCCGTACCATGTACGCGTCCGGTGTTCCACGGCACGTCTCAGCCGTGCTCGCGTATGCGTCACGTGTTCCACGGCACACGTGATCCGTTTCTCGGAACGCGCCATCCGTTGCTCGGAACGCCTCACGCATTAGTCGGCCCGGACCGTCCGTGCCGACTAGCATTCAAGAAAACGGCCGAAAAACGGCAGTTCCGGAGAGACCCGTGAAACGAACAACGCTATCTGCATTGATCATGAATTCGCGCACCGCATGAGTAGTCTCTTCGTCAAAATTTTCCTGGGCTTTGTCGTCGTCGTCATCCTCGTGGGCACGTCTCTGGAAACCTCCAGCATCCTGGCAAATTATTACGAGGTGCGTTGGCAGGGAGTTTTGCACAGCATCATGCCGATGGAAGCTGAGAAGTGCGCGCGCATGTATGAGCAATCAGGCAAGCAGGCCGTCGAAGACTATCTCGACGAAATGCAGAAGCAAAAAGGAGTGCGCTTCTATTTCTTCGACGAAGACGGCAATTCATTAATCGATCGCGGCGCGCCGGAAATCATCCTCAAACTTGCGAAGAACAAGGAGGCACTGGAACGCACCGCACATCAGAATTTGTCGATGGTTGATCCGCGCCGCGGAATTGGCATGCGGCTGGTGCCGGGGCCCAGCGGCAAGAGATATGTCCTGGCTTTCCAGCAATCGCCGAATATGATCATGCCGGTCTCGGAAGCGGTCGGCACTCATCCTTACCTGCGCTTGCTGGTGGTTGGCTTGTTGGGCACGGGGCTTTGTCTTCTCTTGACGCTTCACATCACCAGACCGATCCGGCGCCTGCGCGCGGCCACGCAGAACATCGCTTCCGGCAAACTAAAAACGCGGGTCGATAAAAGCGTGCGGCGCCGTCACGACGAGATCGGAATGCTGGGCCAGGACTTCGATCAAATGGCGAACCAGATCGAGGCCCTGGTCGCTGCTCAAAGAGAATTGCTGGGCGATGTGTCGCACGAGTTGCGCTCGCCGCTGGCGCGCATGATCGTCGCGCTCGGCCTGCTGAAACAAGCCTCGCCCGACGAAGCCGTCGAGTACGTCAACCGGATCAATACGGAAGCAGAACGACTGGACAAGATGATTGGTCAGTTGCTGACCCTGACCCGGATAGAAAGCGGCGCCGAGTTGGCGCAACGCGAGAAGTTTGATTTCACTAATCTGGTCCAGGAAGTCGCGGCCGACGGCGACTTTGAAGCGCGCGCGCATCATCGCGAAGTCAAGGTGACGCGCGCCGACACTTGCACGATATTAGGAATTCCCGAGATGCTGCGCAGCGCGATCGAAAATGTCGTCCGCAACGCGATTCGTTACACGCCTGAAGGCACGACAGTCGAAATTGCCCTGGAGCGACTCGCCGAGAGCGACGAGAAAGTCCTGTTAACAATTCGCGATCACGGTCCGGGCGTGCCGAAGATTATGCTGGCCGGCATCTTCCAACCCTTCCAGCGCGTGCCGACCGCTGAGAATAACTCCGAAGGCGCGGGCCTGGGTCTGGCAATCGCCGATCGCGTGGTGCAGATGCACAACGGACAGATTCGCGCGCTCAATGCTGATGACGGCGGACTGATCGTCGAGATCACGCTCCCGATATCCGGCGCGTAATTTGGAGTGGCGGAAGAGCGCACTCCAAACTTGAAACTTGAGACCTGAAACCTGAAACTAGATTTCATGGGTCTCTCGGAATACAAAAAGAAACGCCGCTTCAACAAAACACCTGAGCCCGGGCCGGAAGAAAAAACTTCCAAGCTCGGGAATCTATTCGTGGTGCAGAAACATCGCGCGACGCAGTTGCATTACGATTTCCGTCTGGAAGCGGACGGCGTCCTGAAGTCATGGGCCGTGCCGAAAGGTCCGCCGATGGATCCCACCGTCAAGCGCCTCGCCATGCAGGTCGAGGATCATCCGGTCGACTATGCGAACTTTGAGGGTGTGATTCCGGAAGGCCAGTATGGCGGCGGCACGGTGATGGTTTGGGACATCGGCGTTTACGCGACCGAGACGACTACGAGCGTTTCCCGCGCCCTGGCGAAAGGTGAATTGAAATTCGTGATGCTCGGCAAGAAATTGAAAGGCTCCTTTGTGCTGGTGCGCACGCGCGAGCGTCAATGGCTGCTGATGAAACACAAAGACGAGTACGCCAAGGAGGGCGAAGACATCACCGAGACCCAGCCGTATTCAGTCCTCACTAAACGAACACTCGCCGAAATCGCCGCAGACGAAGGCGGAGTAATCGAGAAAGCCGCGACCGGCGATCCGAAGAAGCTACCGCGGCGCACCGGAACGAAGCGAAGAAAGAAGAGCGCGAAGAAAAAAGTTTGGCACAGTAACAGGTGATAAAGCGGAAGTCATAGGTCACGATCACACAAGGCGATGTGTTTTTTGGTTCGGCTCCCTTCTCCCACTGGGAGAGGGCTGGGGGATGAGGGCTTAGACAGCATCCACCAGAAGAGAAGAGAGATGATGGCGTTCACGAACGAAATCATCTCTCTTCTTTCTCTGTCACCTCATCCGGTTCAGGCGTAGGCGCCCTCACTTAACCCTCTCCCACAGGGGAGAGGGCACCGTTGTGAAAGGAAGGGTCCGCGTCTTCTGACTCCTGACTCCTGTCTCCCGTCTTCTTCCTACGCCACCCGTCGCACCTGTCGCACCGGCTGCAAACCTCCGTCGTGCAGCAGGTCGGCAAACAACGCGCGGTAATGCAGCATCGCTTCACGCAATTTTTCCATCCCGACTCCTTCCGTGTCATTGCGTTCGGCGATGTCATGTGCGAGACGATAATTCTGGACGACCGCAGGATGATCCACGGAAACATCAGCCACGCGTTGTTCAAAATCTGCGACCGGATAACCGCGCACGCTCATCACTTCCTGCACCAGCACGTCGGCGTGGTTAACCGCCGCCACCGGATCATCGACAAATTCTGACTGCGCGTGCTCCCACATGTCGGCGAATTCGGTCCGCTGGCTGTCGGTCAGCGGTTTGATGTCGAGTTTCTTCACCCGTTTCTCACGCGCCAACAGAATGCTCTCAGCCTGCGCGGCGTCACCTTCAGCGTGGGCGATGCGGCGGTACTCAGGACCAAACCTGGACTTGAGCTGGGTCGTGCGCCGGTTGCGCACGGCCATCCAGACCAGCGCAATCACGGCCACCAGCACTGCCAGACCAAAGAAACCCGCGATCGCAATTATGCTTGATGAATTCATGTTATTTCTCCCAACGAAAGTTTCTGAGGAGAGAGTCATGCAGATCTAATCAAGAATCGATCCATGTCGCTGACGCAGTCTGATGCGAAATACGCGCTGTTCTATCTCGCGCCGCGTTTCATATGAGTACCTTTTCGCGACGTGCTGTATCGCATCAGGCCGCTGGTGAAGGGAAAAGAGGTTAGCGGTTAGAGCTTAGAGCTTAGGTGAGAGTCCAAGGACTGGAAATGAGTACGCGAACCCTAACCCCCACACACGAGGACATAAAACTTTAGAGCTTAGAGCTTAGAGCTTAGAATTTAGAGCTTAGTATTTAGAGCTTAGTATTTAGAGCTTAGTATTTGGAGGTTAGTATTTGGAGGTTAGTATTTGGACAACAGAATATTGGACGAATCTCTAACCTCTAATCTCTAACCTCTAATCTCTAACCTCTAATCTCTAACCTCTAACCTCTTAGTGCTGTACATCATTCACGCGCGCAAATATACTTACTCACTACTTCAGTCCCGGTCCCAGGAACGCTTCAGCACAATAAGGAATGGTTGGTTATGTCCAAATTAGTTACGCGCAGCTTCGTGCTGCTGTTTGTTGCTCTCCTCACGGCATCGATGTCCACTGATTCGATCAACAAAACGGTTAGCGCGAATAACCTGCCGGCGGATCCAAATCCGCTGCTCGCCGAATGGGCCGGACCCTACGGCGGCGTGCCACCGTTCGACAAGGTCCAGGTCGCTCTGTTCAAGCCGGCCCTCGAAGCCGCGATGAGCGAGAATCTCGCAGAGATCGATAAGATAGCCAGGCAGACGTCGCCACCGACCTTCGAAAATACGATCGTCGCCGTGGAGCAGGCGGGCCGCAGTCTCGATCGCGTCACGACGATCTACGGAATCTGGAGTTCGACGATGTCGTCTCCCGATTTCCAGTTGGTGCAGGGCGAGATGGCGCCCAGGCTCGCGGCCTTCAACGATCAAATCACGCAGAACGAACCGCTCTTCAAGCGAATCGAAACGATTTACAACTCGCCCGAGAAGAAAAAGCTGACGGCCGAGCAGCAGAGACTGGCCTGGCTCTACTACACGAACTTTGTGCGCGCCGGCGCGAAGCTTGATGCCAAAGCGAAAGCGCGGCTGACGGAAATCAATCAGCAACTCGCGAGTCTGTTCACGAAATTCAGCAACAACGTCCTGTTCGAAGAAGACAATCAGTTTGTCACGCTCAAGAGCGAAGACGAATTAAAGGGTTTGCCGCAATCGGTGCGCGATGCCGAAAGTTCGTCCGCCGTCGTAAAAAAACAGCCGGGCACCTGGGTCATCATGAACACGCGTTCGTCGGTCGAGCCGTTCCTGACTTATTCGGATCGCCGCGACTTGCGCGAGAAGGTCTGGCGCATGTTCATCATGCGCGGCGACAACGGCGGCGAGCACGACAACAACGCGGCCATCTCGCAGATTCTTCAGCTGCGCGCCGAGCGCGCCAAACTGCTCGGCTACCAAACGCATGCGCACTGGCGTCTGGAAAACGCGATGGCGAAAACGCCTGAGCGGGCGATGGATTTGATGATGCAGGTTTGGAAACCCGCCGTCGCCACCGTGCACCAGGAAGTCCGCGACATGCAGGCGCTGGCCGACAAGGAAGGCGCCGGCATCAAGATCGAGCCATGGGATTATCGGTACTACATGGAGAAGGTGCGCAAAGCGAAATACGATCTCGATCAGAATGAGGTGAAGCCTTACCTGCAACTCGACAAGCTCGTCGAAGCGATCCATTGGGTCGCCGGCGAACTCTTCAACTTCAAGTTCACGCCGGCGACCAACGTTCCCGTCGCGCATCCGGACATACGCGTCTGGGAAGTGACGGACAGGACCAGCGGCAAACACATCGGGCTCTGGTACTTCGATCCCTACGCGCGCGCCGGCAAACGTTCGGGCGCGTGGATGAATGCGTATCGCAATCAGGAACGCATCAACGGCGAAATCACCACGATCGTTTCCAACAACGCCAACTTCGTCAAAGGCAAACCCGGCGAGCCTTTGCTGATCTCGTGGGACGATGCCACCACGATGTTTCATGAGTTCGGCCACGCCTTGCACGGCCTGAATTCAAACGTGACGTATCCGTCGCTCTCGGGAACCTCAGTCGCGCGCGATTATGTCGAGTTCCCTTCCCAACTGATGGAACACTGGCTGTCGACTCCCGAAGTGTTGCAGAAATTCGCCGTGCATTATCAAACCGGCCAGCCAATCCCGCAGTCACTGGTCGACAAGATCAATCGGTCGAAAACTTTTAATGAAGGATTTGTGACCGTCGAATATCTGGCCGCGGCGATTCTCGACATGAAACTGCACTTGCTGGGCAATCAGAAGATCGATGCGCGCGCGTTCGAGAAGCAGGCGCTTGATGAGCTCGGCATGCCGCGCGAAATCGTCCTGCGTCACCGTCTGCCGCAGTTCATGCACGTGTTTTCGAGCGACGGCTATTCGGCCGGCTATTACAGCTATCTGTGGTCCGACGTCATCACGGCGGATGCTTTTGGCGCATTCACCGAAGCCGGCGGTCCTTACGACCGCAAGGTCGCCGATCGACTGCGCAAGAACATTTTTTCGATCGGCAACACTCTCGACCCGGCCGAAGCGTATCGAAACTTCCGCGGCCGCGATCCGAGGGTTGAAGCGCTGATGAAGAAACGCGGGTTTAGTTCGTAGACGGAGCGCAGGCATCCATGCCCGCATTCCAGTTGAGGTCTAATGCCCGGCAAGATGCCGGCGCACCGCACGCAGGGATGCGTGCGCTCCACATGCCATTCTTCGTCTTCGCTCAATCTCTCAACCGGCACGAGGCGGTGCGTCGGATCAATCTCCTCGCGGGCAGAGACCTGCGCGCGCTGGCTGACGATTATCATATTCCGGTCTGGAAGAACGGCCGCGAGAACAAAGGTTGGGCCGGACTCGTGATCGAACGTTATCTCGATCTGCCGCAGAACTCGCGACAAGCGCCTGACTTCGGCGATTGGGAATTGAAGGTCGTGCCGTTGCGCAAAGATGCAAACGGCAATTTGCGCGTCAAGGAATCAATGGCCATCACGATGATCGAGGCCGCGGAAGTGCTCGCGGACAAATTCGAGGACAGTCATCTCTACGACAAACTGCGCAGCATGCTCGTCGTCAGTCGCGTCTGGGAAAGCGCGCAAGAGGAACATTCGATGTTGCACGCCGCGGCGGAATTCGATCTGGACGATCAAAAGATTCGGACCCAGGTTCGCGACGATTACGAAACCATTCGCGCGCAGATCCGCACACGCGGAATTGACTCAGTGACCGGAGATTTGGGAAAACTAGTACAGGCGCGCACCAAAGGCCCGGGACACGGCAGCAGGTCGCGAGCATTTTACGCGCGGCCGATCTTTGTGGCGCACATTTTGAATCTGCAAAAGCTGGCATCGATGCCGCGAGTCTATGTCGACAACTTTGAGGTCACGTGAGCGAACCGACTGAAATTATCAACGAACCCAACGCCGCCCCGGCTATTCAGCTGCGCGTCTGTCCGGTCTGCGCCCGATATTGTGACGGCGACCTGCATTCGATCGATGCTCTCCCTGAAAGCCTGCGACCGATAATCAGGTCGAACGCCTCGATTGCGGAAGCGGCCCGACTCTGCCGGCAATGCATCGAGATATTCACGCGGGCCCAACGGCAAATCGAATCGCATGCCAGCATTTTTGAGCAGAATAATTTTGTCTTGCCCACGCCGCTGCGCATGGAAGCCGACGAACGGTTTCGCGGGCGCGGGGTGACCATGGCGTTTCTCGATTCAGGTTTTTATGCGCACGCGGACCTGACTCAGCCAAACAATCGCATCGTCGCTTACCACAGCATCTTCTCCGATTCTGTCGATTCCACCTCGCTGGAAACCAACGACGTGGCGAGTTGGCACGGAATGATGACCTCGGTCGTGGCCGCCGGCAATGGCCAACTCTCGGACGGCTTCTATCGCGGCATCGCCTCGGAAGCGAATCTGGTGCTGGTAAAAGTTGGACGCACGGGCCGCATCAGCGAAGCGCAGATTCAAACAGGTCTCGAATGGGTCCTGGCCAATGCCGATGAATACGGAATCAAGATCGTCAACATTTCTGCGGGCGGCGATTACGAAGAAAGTTACTTGACTAACACGCTTTCGCAAACGGTCGAGCGCTGCACAACTGCCGGCATAACGGTTGTCTGCGCCGTGGGGAACGCCGGTCATATTCCCGGGCATCCGGTGCTGCCGCCGGCCAGCGCGCCATCCTCTATCGCCGTGGGTGGGCTCGACGATCAAAACTCGCTCGACCGTGCGCGGCGCGGGATGTATCGCTCATCGTATGGCCCGACAATCGATGGATTGCAAAAGCCTGAGG
>DATANL010000511.1:0-3439 GCA_036266295.1 Pyrinomonadaceae bacterium
CTTCCTGGTGGGCGCTGCGGACCGACGGAAACC
The DNA here is from genome assembly GCA_036266295.1 of Pyrinomonadaceae bacterium. GTDB lineage: Bacteria > Acidobacteriota > Blastocatellia > Pyrinomonadales > Pyrinomonadaceae > UBA11740. The sequence continues at coordinate 34 of DATANL010000511.1, forward strand.
CGTCTTCCCTGGCGGGCGCAGTCCGCGACGTAGTGCACCGTGCCGGCAAGGACACATTGATAAACGAAATGCAGCCGATGGATTCAAGGGTAGTCGAAGCGCAGGCACAGACACGCTTTTCGCTGCTGCTGATGGCGGTGTTCTCAACCATCGCGGCCCTGCTGGCAGGAGTTGGTTTGTATGGAGTGCTGGCGACTTCGGTTCGTCAGCGAACTCAGGAGATCGGAGTGCGGATGGCTCTCGGCGCAGCCCCTGCGCGAATCTTTCGTTTAATGATAGGAAAAGGTCTCTACCTCAGCGTGGTCGGGATTGCGATTGGTTTGGTCGCAGCGTTTGGACTCACACGCATCCTGGCCAGCATGCTGGTCCAGGTGAAACCCACCGATACTGTTACGTTTGTGTTTGTGTCGGTGCTCTTCCTCTTTATCGCCTTCATGGCTTCATGGCTGCCAGCCCTGCGCGCTGCCGGATTGGATCCGACGACGGCGCTGAGGAACGAGTAGGTTGCGGACCAAATGATCGATGGAGAATCGAGTTTCGAAGTCGCGAAGCGCCGATTTGTAATAGCCCCGACCGTCGGGTCGGGGTTATGGTGTTTGGATAACCGAGGAGGTCCGGAGGAACCGGGTTGATCATATCGGCCCTGCGGGCCTCAATTGTTTGGGATGAATGTGTACCCCGACCTAACGGTCGGGGCTATTACAGGCCGGCGCTTCGCGCCGATGAGTAACTAATTTTCTGACGGAAGCGTCTAATTAGACATGCGTGGGCCCGTGGTAAGACTTGCCTTCGTCGGTGCTCTCGTCTCCAGTGCGATTTCCCTCGTCGTGCTGGGAGCGGCAAGTGCCCCTCTGAGCCAGGAGCCTCGACCAGTTAATCAACAACAAAGACCGCGCAAAGTCGCTTCGCCAGCGAACAACAATTCCGCGCCTGCTAAACCGAAAGAGAACGCCACACCTCATCCGAAAGAGAAGGCTGCGCCAGAGGAAGTTGCGGAAGGCGACGTGGTGCGCGTCGACACTGAACTGGTCGCCGTGCCCACGGTTGTCACCGATCGAAATGGACTACCGGTAAAGGGATTAGCTGCGGAGAACTTTGCGCTCTTCGAAGATGGCACGGCGCAGCGCATTACCAACTTTGCTTCTACTGAAGCGCCGTTCGAGATTGCGCTCTTGCTCGATACCTCGGGTTCGACCCGGGCTGAACTCCAGCTCATCCGCGATGCCGCTACTGAATTCGTGAAGATGCTGCGCGCCGGAGATCGTCTGGCGATTGTCGCTTTCAAGAATGTTCAGCGAGGCAGCTCTCAGGAGCCGGAGATTCAGATACAGTCTCCACTGACCAGCGATCGCCGTTCGATTCAGGAGGCTATCAACAACATCGGCACCAGCAGCGGCACTCCGTTCTACGACTCGCTCAATCGCATTGCCGATCAGGTCTTTCAGAATTCACCGCGGCCCGAAATGATCGGCCGTCGCGCGGTGGTGGCGCTGACTGACGGAGTCGATTCCAGCAGTGAATCCGATTTTGCGCAGGCCCAGGCGAAGCTTCTGCGGGCGGGGCTGGCCAGCTATTTGATCGAAGTCGAGACCGAAGGCTACGTCGAGGCGCGCTTAATCAAGGATTGCGACGACGATGATCGTCTGGGTCTGTCAGAGAAACAGTTGGAGCGCTATCGGAGGTTGTTTGATCCGGATGCGCGGCCGGAACTCTATCAGGACTTTTGCCGGCTGGGCCAGAACCGGCGCCTCGACATCAGCCGCAAATTGTATGAACTGGCCCGGCGCGAGATGAACGACATGGCACGCTACTCGGGCGGGCACAATTTTGTCGTTGCCGATCTTTCGGGAGCGCGCACCGCGTTCGCCCAGGTCGCCAATGAACTCGGCACGCAATACAGCCTGGCTTACTATCCGTCCAACAAGAGCCATGACGGAGGATTCCGTCGCATTCGAGTGGAGTTGCGCAACGTTAATTATGCGAGCGTGCGCGCGCGCGAAGGCTATTTCTCCCGTAATGACAATTCAGCGAGCATAAAATGAATTGCCACAGAGACACAGAGACACGGAGAACGGCCCAAATCAACTAGAGGTGAGAGTGATTCGAATATGAATTCTCTGTGTCACCGCGTCTGTGGCGACCCCTGCGAAATCCAATCTGCCGCCGGCTTACGTATTTTGGTCGATGGAGCGATCATCGATATCATCTGTTGGGGCGAATCATGAATAGACGTTTATTTATCTCATCTTCAATGGCGGTAGGCGGCTTGGCGATACTGTCGAGGCTGCCGAGCTGGGCGCACGTCAACAACCGGGAAACAAATCTCGGGCCGGCACAGGACGCGAAGACAAAATCCAAAGGAATCAAAAAGGTGACTAAGACTGATGCGGAGTGGAAGGCGCAATTGACGCCTGAGCAATACGACGTTCTGCGGCACGAGGGAACTGAATATGCCTTCTCGAGTCCGCTGAATGACATTCATGATCACGGCACGTTCGTATGCGCGGGATGCGAGCTGCCGGTGTTTAGTTCCGCGCAGAAGTTTGATTCGGGCACCGGCTGGCCGAGTTTCTGGGCGCCGATCAAAAAAGAAAATGTGATCGAAGAAACCGACCGGACCCTGGGAATGACACGCACAAAGGTCTCGTGCGCGCAGTGCGACGGTCACCTGGGCCATGTATTCGACGACGGGCCGAAGCCTACCGGATTGCGTTACTGCATGAACGGCGTGGCGATGAAGTTTGTGAAGGGTTAGGTCCGCGGACTATTTTTGGAGTGCGCCGGCTTGACGGCGCTTTGTGTCAGAACCGCGAGCGGTAGCGACCGGATCAATTGGTTCCTTTGCATTCATATGATCCCGTCGCTACCGCTCCGGGTTCTGACACTCTTTCAAAAAACGGTGTCAAGCCACCGCACTCCAAATTTCTCGCCGCCTGAAATTATTGTCCTACCGCTGAATCGATGATATAAGCCGCTCGCGTTTATCCAGACATTTTGCGAGGTGAGCTTGAAAGCATCGCTGTTCTATCGAATCGCCGCCGTTCTGATTCTGTTGTTCGACATCGGACATACAGTTGGGTTTCTTCAGCATGATCCGGAGTGGAAAGTTGATTCGTTGATCGGCTCGATGAAGTCAATCCACTTCGATGTTCAGGGGTTTAGTCGCAGCTATTGGGATTTCTTTGTTGGGTTCGGACTCTTTGTCACTGTCTTCCTGTTGCTCGCGGCAGTAATCGCCTGGCAACTTGGCAGGCTCGACGCCGAGACTCAGTCGCGCGTGCGCGGGATCGGCTGGTCGCTCGCGCTCTGCTTTGTCGCTCTGACGTTTCTGAGCTTCAGGTACTTCTTTGTACTTCCGCTAATTTTCTCAATCGTGATTGCGGTCTGCTTAATCCTGGCGGCCTGG
>DATANL010000512.1:0-14502 GCA_036266295.1 Pyrinomonadaceae bacterium
CTGATGGAGAAGCGGACGGCGCGAATGGCGCAGATGAACAGTCAGACGAGCCCGAGGAATTAGCCGCGACCGAGGAACAACCGGTTGAGGCCCAAGCCGCGGACGAGCCGGAAGAAGCCGCAGCCGAAACCGATGAAGCGACTGAGGCCTCTGCTCAGGATTCGCCGGCGCCCAGACGCGCGCCAAGTCGCAGCCGCCGGCGGCCCGCACGGAACGAACGGCACCAGCCCACGATTACTGATTTGCTGCGCGAAGGCCAGGAAATCCTGGTCCAAATCGCCAAGGAACCAATCGCCAAGAAAGGCGCCCGCATTACCTCGCACATCGCGTTGCCCGGCCGGTTCCTGGTTTACATGCCGACGGTCGAGCACCTGGGCGTTTCGCGGAAGATCGATTCAGATTCCGAGCGCAGCCGCTTGCGCAAACTGATCCAGAAAATTCATGCAGACGAGAAATCGCCGGCCGGTGGTTTCATTGTGCGCACCGCCGGCATCGGCGCGAGCGAAGCGGATCTGCGCGCCGATGCTCAGTACCTTTTGCGAACCTGGCAGGACATTCGCAAGTCTGCCGAGAAGTCCAAAGCCGCATCGTTGGTTCATCGCGATCTCGATCTGGTGCAGCGCATTCTCCGCGATCAGCTGTCCGAAGATTTCACCGCCATTCGCATCGACACCGAAGATGAGTATCAACGCATTCTCGAATTCGTGAATCGCATGCAGCCGCGCATGGTCAAAAAGGTCAAGCTGTACACGCGCGAGCAACCGATCCTCGAAGCGTACGGCGTGCAGGCTGAGATCGATAAGGCGATCAAGCCGCGCGTGTGGCTGAAGTCGGGCGGCTATCTGGTCATCAACCAGACAGAGGCGCTGGTTTCCATCGACGTCAACACCGGCAAGTTTGTCGGCCGCGGCGCGACCCGGCTCGAAGACACGATCACCCGCACCAACATGGAAGCGGTCGAGGAAATTGCGCGACAGATTCGCCTGCGCGATCTCGGCGGCATCATCGTGCTCGACTTGATCGACATGGAAGAACGTCGTAACCGGCAGCGCGTGATGACGACTTTGCAGGATGCCCTGCGTCGCGATAAGTCACCAACCAAGGTCCTTTCATTCAATGATTTTGGTTTGGTGATCATGACCCGCAAGCGCGTCAAGCAGTCGCTCGAACGCACGCTCTGCGCGCCGTGTCAGTATTGTCAGGGAGCGGGCCTGGTCAAATCGCCGCAGACTGTGTGTTACGAAATTCTCGAACAGGCGCGCGGACTCGCGCGTCAGGACGACGGCTCGCGCCAGGCAATGCTGCGGGTTAATCCGGAAGTCGCGAAGGCGTTGCGTGGATCAGAGCGTGACGTGCTGAACGAGATCGAAGACTATCTGGGTTCTTTGGATATCAACAGCGACCCATTGATCTTCCAGGAGCAGTTCGACTTCGCGTTTGTGTAAATTTGGAGTGCGGCGGCAGAGCGAAGCGGCGACGCCGCTTTCGATCGAGTCCGCCGCTTTCCGAGGTAATCAATCCAAAGCGCCGTCGCCGCTTCGCTCTGCCGGCGCACTCCAAAAAAGGCGATGGGGTCCGCCATTAACCGCCTGCCGGGCTGATGACTCCTACCAAAAACTGGTAAGGAGTCATTCTCGTGGTCAAAATATTTTTGGCAGGCGCGGGCGGTTTTTTTGGTTCGATTCTCCGCTACTCATTGAGCGGCTTTGTGCAGGACGCCAGCCGCAGCATCCATTTCCCTTACGGCACTTTGGCGGTAAATCTGATCGGCTGTTTCGCGATCGGATTTCTGTCACAACTAGCGGAGACGCGTGGCCTGTTCACGGCCGAAACGCGCACGCTGGTGTTCGTCGGGGTGCTCGGCGGGTTCACCACTTTCTCGGCATTCGCCAATGAAACAATGAACCTGTGGCGCGAAGGTCAAAGCAGCTTAGCGGCACTTAATATCGCGGGACATCTCGTGTTGTGTCTCGCTGCGGTTTGGATTAGTCGAGCGCTGGCATTTCAAATTTGGAGATGACGCAGCGCAAATTATTGATTTGCGATTGTCCTAATGGAGTTACGCGATGATGTTACCCGAAGAAGGCTACCTGCTTCGCATCTTCATCGGTGAGAGCGACCGTCACGACGGCAAGCTGCTGCACGAATGGATCGTAACGAAAGCCCGCGAGGAAGGCCTGGCGGGCGCCACCGCGATTCGCGCGATCATGGGTTTCGGCGCGCACAGCCGTCTGCACACTTTCAAAATCGAACGCTTGTCACAAGACCTGCCGATCATCGTCGAGATCGTCGACACGCGCGAGAAGCTTGAAAAATTCCTGGCGCTGATCGATAACGTGATCGATGAAGGCATGGCCACTCTGGAAGAGGTGCGGATCCATTTCTATCGACCAGGTCAGCGGTCCGATGGATAGCGAAACTCGTTTAGCGCTCGACGGTGTAGGTTTCAGTCCTGAACGGTTGAAAGCCTCGTTTCAAATAATTCGGTAATGCCGCCGGATCGTCATCCGTGCACGTGTGCAGCCAGACCCGCCGGGCGCCGTCAGCCCACGCCTGTTCGACCGCGGACGTCAGCAGATGTTTCCCCAAACCGCGACCGATGAATTGCGGCATCAATCCGAAGTACGCCACCTCGGTCGAACCATCGGCTTCCTTTTTCAACTCGAAATAGCCGGCGAGGTCATCGTCGTAAGTCATCAGCCATAACGAAACTTCAGGCTGTTCGAGATACGCGCTGATCTGTTCATCGCTCCACGGCAGTCGATCGATCCAGAAATAGTTCCTGCCAACTTCGCGGTAGAGAAACCGGAACAACTCAACTGAGCAGTGGGGCTGCTGCTCGATTTTGATTAACGGATCGTCGCTGCGCGCCGCGTTAAGTTCGGAAGCCGCGCGCATTTCGAGGTAGGTGCGAGTGACTATGGTCGTCGTCATGAGGTCAGTACCGTTCGCGTGAGCAGATGGATCAAAGAGTGCGATTAGCTCTTATCGATGCGTCCCGATTCATCCCCTGACGGGGATGGTGCTGACCCACTCGCAACCCGCGCCCGCGGATGAAATCGATCATAGGCTTTGCGCATATGCAGGTCGGTGATGTGCGTGTAGATTTCTGTTGTCGAGATATCAGCGTGGCCCAAAAGCGCCTGCACCGAACGCGAATCAGCCCCGTGCTGCATCAGGTGCGTGCCAAAGCTGTGACGCAGAGTGTGCGGTGAAATGTCAGGCACACCGGCCGTCGCCGCATAGGCCTTTATGATCGACCAGGCGGTTTGGCGCGTCATCAAGTGGCCGCGATGCAGGAACAATTGAGGCTTACCTTCGTTGCCGAACTGTTTGCGCTGGGCCAGGTATCTTTGCAGCCAGTGCACCGCGCTTTTGCCGATCGGGACCCGGCGTTCTTTGTTGCCCTTGCCGTGACAACGAATCAGCGCCGCGTCCAGCTCCAAATCGGCGACGCGCAAGCCGCAAGCTTCTGAAACGCGTAAGCCCGCCGCGTACAGTAGTTCGAGCAGCGCGCGATCGCGCACGCCGACGTCGGTCTGGATGTCCGGCGCCAACAGCAGGCGCTCCATCTCTTCTTCCGATAAAAATTTAGGGAGCGGCGAAGGTCTCTGCGGTGACCTGAGGTCTTCCGCCGGATGCTTCTCGATATGATTATCCAGCATCAGGAAGCGAAAGAAACCGCGCGCGGCGCTCAGGGCCCGCGCAATCGATGACGGCGATAGACCGTCGCGCGACATGCGGGAGATCCATTCGCGCAGGTCCTTCCTTTCAAGCTTCTCGATGGGTTTGCGCTGCTGGTCGGCCCACGCTTTCAGCTTCGCGATGTCGCGCGCATAGCTTTGCAGCGTATTTGCCGACAGGCCTTTTTCGACTTGAATGTAGGCGAGGAATTCGCGGACCAGATCGCGGTGCGAGCTTTGACGCAACATCGCGATCAGATTAGCACAGGTTCAATTTGGAGTTCACAAAGTTAAGTTACCTGGAACGTGCAGTCCGAAGGGCTGCTGGAGAGTAGCCGGTGGGCGGAGCGGAGCGAAGACCACCGGAAAGCATTGGAATAAAAAACAGCACCCTGGAGGGCGTGCAAGATTCTCGCGGGATTTCTGGCACCCTTTCAGGGTGCGCGTCCAGGATGACTCGATGCCGGTGGTCTTCGCTGGCGCTGCGACCACCGGCTACTCTGTCGCAACCCTTCGGGTTGCAGCGGCTTGTCCCTATGGAATTGCGAACGGATCTTTTGGCTTGGCCGGCGCCGCTTTGTACTTATCGATCAGCTGCTGCATGCCCTCGGTTTTGCCCTCGTGACGAAACTTGTAGTTTGTTTCCAGGTACTGCATTTCCTGTTGACGAACATTCGCCAATTGGGCGTTCCCGTCCGAGAGCGCGAGGAAGTGAGCGTCCGCATCGATCAGACGATCGAGCAGCGCGAACACCTTCTTCAATTGGGCCTCCCGATCAGCCCCGTCCGGCATGCCCTGATACTTCTTCGCCGCCTGCTGATAATCGTTGTTGATGGCGGTGGCCAGAAAAAGAAAGTTCAAAGGATCTTTGGGATCGAGTTCGCTGGCCCGCGTCATCCGTGCCTGAATGGCCGCGTTGTCGCCCTTCACCATGCCGAGGATGCCGAGTGATTGATAAACTCGCGGCAGTAGATCGCGATATTCCTTCCAGGTCGCATCGTCCATCGAGGCCGGCTTCTTGTTGGCTTCAATCAACTCGGCGCCGTGTGTGCCGAATTGCTCACCCTGGGCCACGAACTTGCCGTTCTTTTGTTTCGCTTGGTCCGTCGCAATGAACATGAGTTCGATCAGCACGCCGACCGAATCGGGATGTTGGCCCAGGTAAGTACTGCCGTTGGAAAAAGCGTCGTCCGGTTTTTTCGCGTCAGCATAGCCGACCAAAAGCACCGGCATGATCATCTCTTCTTCGTCCGGGCTATCGAAGATCGATTTGAATTGCTGCACCAACGCGACCTTCTGTTCGCCATCGGTTATCTCGTGGATTTGATCCGAGATTTTCAGTGCCGCCGTTCGGCGCAGCGGACTCTTGGGGTACTTCTTGACGGCATCTGCGGCCGCTTTCGCTTTGCCGGCGGCATCCGGTGCGGTATCAATCAGTTGATACGCTTTCAGTTCGTCGTCCGGAACTTTGGGTTGAGCGATGACGCGCGCGTTGATGCAGACAATGCTGACAGTAATTAAGAGTGCGAACCTCAGGAAACTTGAGCGACTATTCATGATTTTGACCTTAGGGGAACTTCAAGATTGGCGAAAAGCCGCAGACATATTGCGTCACAATGGCGTGGTTCGCAAGCAGACGACGGCGGGTTTAAGAATAGGGTGTAGGGGATAGGGTGTAGGGTGTAGTTCGGTGCGTGAACGCGTCGAGAGGCTTTGTCCCAATACGCCCTCGTTGAGACGTGACTTAAGCCATGCGAACTCGCGCCAGAGCCAGGCGAACTAGCAGACAGTCAGACGAATTGCGCCAGCGGCCCAGTCGCCCTTCACAATGGTTTCCTTTGAGATGTTGAATTCGTAACACTTGGCTGGACGCGTGTGAATGAAAAAACGCGACAGCATGCGCGCGAGGAACACCCCGCTTAGCCACCCGGCCAAAGGCAGGTGTGAATTAGAAAGGAAACAGACTTGAAGGCAAAGCTCCTGCGGAACACTGCTGTGCAAAAACTTGTGGGGCCGGTTATTTTCTACACCCTACAACCTAATTCTGATCACTCGCCGGCCGCCACCGGTTCGGGCACGCGTCGATAGCGATGGGCGATCGGCCGGCGCCGGCCAATGCCGATCGCATTGCGCGAAATGATTAGCGTGGGCGGCAGCTGCCGGCGTTTGAATTCATTGCTGGATGATTCGACGCGGTTAAGAATTTCGTAAACCAGATCGGCGTTATGACCTGCGACGATGATTTCATCCGGTGAACGCTTCTGTTCAAAATACAACCTCAGGATCGGATCGAGTTCTTCGTACGGTGGCAGTGATTGTTGGTCCAGCTGTCCCGGGGCCAGTTCCGCAGACGGCGGCTTGTCGATGATTGGCCACGGAATCAATTCGCGTTCGCGATTAAACAACCGGGCCATTTCGTAAACTTCCGTTTTCAAAACGTCTCCAATGACGGCCAGACCGCCATTCGTGTCGCCATACAACGTGCAATAGCCGAGCGCCAGTTCTGATTTGTTCCCGGTCGAAAGCAGTAGCCGGCCTTCCGCATTCGAGATCGTCATCAGAATATTTCCGCGCAGACGTGATTGGAGATTTTCGACGGCGATTTCGATCGCGCCCTTGGTTTCGATTGAAGGTTCAGGCAGGCCCAACTCTTTTCGCACGACGTGAAAGGCGTCGCTGATCGGTGTGACCCGGCATTCGATTCCCAGGCGACGGCTCAATTCCAATGAATCATCCACGCTGCCTTGGGACGAGTAAGGCGACGGCATCGTCACAGCTAAAACGTTTTCCGCGCCGACTGCTTCCGCCGCGAGCGCGGCGACTAACGCCGAGTCAATGCCCCCGGACAGACCGAGCAGGACTTTGGTGAAATTGTTCTTGCGCGCGTAATCGCGAATGCCGAGTACCAGCGCCGAGCGCACCGTCTCGATGTCGTCGCCCGGCAGACAGCGCGAATCCGCCACGCCGCAATCGAGGTCGACTGTCTCGACAAATTCTTCGAATGGCGGCGCTTGCAGAATGATGCGTCCGGCGGCATCAGAGATGATGCTGGCGCCGTCGAAAATGATGCCGTCATTTCCGCCGACGAGATTCACGAACACCATCGGCAGTTTGGCCATGCGCGCGCGATGCGAAACCATTTCACAGCGCACCGCCATCTTGCTCCGGTTAAAGGGCGAAGCATTTATGGACACGAGTAGCTGCGCGCCCATCTCGATCAGTTCCTGCGCCGGATCGTTCGGATAGAGACGCTGCTTCCAGAAGGTCTTGTCATTCCAAAAGTCTTCGCACACGGCAATGCCGAGTTTCGTCTTGTCAGAACCGCCTGCGTTAGCGGGTGGGCCAATGTCGAGATCGAACAGGCGCCGTTCGCGGCCAGGTTGGAAGTACCGCGGGTCGTCGAACACGTCGTACTCGGGAAGTAATGTCTTGTCCGCAAAGCCCAGCAAGCGGCCGTCACGAATCACGGCTGCGGAGTTGTAGATTTTGCGGCCGTTCGGCTGGTCGGTCGGGCGAATCGTGCCGACGATCGCGGTCAAATCCCGAGTCGCGAGCAGAATTTCGTCGAGCGGCTCGAGCGATGATCGCACCACGTCCGGATCGAGAAACCAGTCAAACGACGTGTAGCCCTGAATTGTGATTTCCGGAAAGACAATCAGGTCCGAGTCGTCACGCTTCGCTTGCTCAATCGCTTTTATTATTCGTGCGACATTGCCGGCGATGTCGCCGTTGGTGGTGTTGATTTGCCCGATGGTGACGCGCATTGATGAGATGATTTTAGCACCGTGACGGGGCGTGCTCCATCAGCGCGGCGCGTAAAGCTCGCGGTTGTAGAACGGGGCGAAGGCGGCAATCAGCGCAGCTTCGAAGCTCATCGAACGCGTTAACAGGTCACGTGACAGCACGCCCCACGCGCCCTGACGACTGCGCACGTCGCGCATGCCGGCGACTTCGTCGATGACTTCGCCGAGCTCACGCTTTCCTTTGACCACGCTTTCAACGATTGGATCGGGCACCGCAATAGATGGCGACATGCCGAAGCTGCCGCGCCGGCCATCGGTCACGAACGCCCAGCCGCGTAGAAACGTGTGCCATTCGCCTTCGAGTTGAATCGAATGGAAACCGCCTTCCAGGCCGACGTACAGATCGGCATCGAGTTTCTGCTCGACCAGCATGTCGCGAACCGCGACGGCGCGTTGGCGCGCGCCGCTCATCAGTTGCCAATCGTTGAGCGGCATCGCAGGCGCGTCCGTCTGAACCTTGCGCGCCACCACGCTGGCATTGGCCCATGCGGGGTCGACTTCAGCAACGCGTGTGACAGCCGCGCGCACCGACATGATTTTCGCAGCGCGATCGGAACCAAGCGCGATACGCTGGACCTTCTTATAGTTGGCAGTTGACATCGTTCAGCCGCGTTGTTGTAATCGAAATCTAGAGGTAGCGCAAACTGTCGTTTGCGATCGGGAAGATGGAGTCAGTACCATCCGCGTTAGCGGATGGGATCAAGATTCCCTTTTAGGTGCTTTTTTAACCCATCCGCTTACGCAGATGGTACTGACCAAAACAACATGTCTGTTTCGGAATTAATTTACGATTGGAACCAGGTCGAGCCGCAACTGCTTAAGCCCGGCCGCCACATCGGCTTTGACGATGAGACTTTGCGCGACGGCCTGCAATCGCCGTCCGTATGCGAGCCGCCGGTGGAAAAAAAGATTGAGTTGCTCCACCTGATGGACACGCTCGGCATCGACACAGCCGATATTGGCTTGCCGGGCGCGGGTGGGACTCACGCCGCCGGGGTTGAGATGATGGCGCGCGAGATCGCTGACAAGAAACTTAAGATTCGGCCGAACTGCGCCGCGCGAACTCACAAAAACGACATCGTGCCGATCGCCGAGATTTCCCAACGCGCCGGCATTGCGATCGAAGCCTGCACCTTCATCGGTTCATCACCGATTCGTTTTTTCGCCGAAGAATGGACGCTCGACAAACTGCTGAAACTCACCGAGGAGGCCGTCACGTTCGCCGTGAATGAAGGTCTGCCGGTGATGTTTGTGACCGAAGACACCACGCGCGCCGACCCGGAAACCCTTCGCGCGCTTTACACAACGGCGATTCGTTGCGGCGCTCGCGCCGTTTGTGTCTGTGACACCGTGGGTCACGCGACGCCTGACGGCGCGCGCGAAGTGGTGAAGTTTGTGCGCCGCATAATCGATGAACAGGGCGAGAAAGTCAGACTCGACTGGCACGGCCATCAGGATCGCGGCCTGGGCGTGATTAATTCGATTGCGGCAATTCAAGGCGGCGCCGATCAGGTACACGGGTCAGCGCTCGGCATGGGTGAACGCGTCGGCAACGCGCCAATGGATCAGTTGCTGGTGAATCTCAAACTGCTCGGCTGGATTGACAACGATCTGACGCGGCTGCGTGAGTATTGCGACAAGGCGGCAGACGCTTGCCGTTGGACAATCCCTTTGAATTATCCGGTCTTCGGGAAAGACGCGTTTCGCACAGCGACCGGCGTACACGCGGCCGCGGTGATCAAGAGTTATCGCAAAGGCGACCACGAACTGGCCGATCTGGTTTACTCCGGCGTGCCGGCGGGACTGTTCGGTCTCAAGCAGGTGATCGAGGTTGGTCCAATGAGCGGCAAATCAAATGTGATCTTCTGGCTCGAAACGCGCGGCGTCGAAGCGAGCGATGATCGCGTGAACCGGATCTATGAGCGGGCCAAGCAGGCCTCTGAAGTTCTCAGTGAAGAAGAGTTGCTCGCGCTGGTGTGATGCTCGAAAAAAATTAATTGATTGGAATGGTGAGCGTCGCCGATCCGGGTTTGCCTGGAGGAAATCTCCTCTGGCGCGCAATGCGCAACGCGGTCGGATCGCTCCCTGATGCCTGGGTTACTCTGCCGTTTTCATCATAAGTGACCGTCACGACTGCCTTCTTTGGTCCACTCGCAGCAGACTGAGTAGCCGGGGCCGCCGTCTGGGCCGGCGTGACCGGGGAAGTGGCGTTCGCTTCAGCGGCCGCTTTCGCTTTCAGCCTCGCTTCTTCACGTGCGCGGGCCTCGCGCTCGCGTCTGGCAGCATCGGCCGCGTCATTTGCGGGCGCCGCGTTCGTTCCATCCGGCGACTGGGCCGGAGAAATATTATCAGCTCCGGTCTGAGCGGTTTCGGTCGATGGAGTTTGCGTTTGCGCCGCCGGTTCGGTTAGTTGCGCCGGTTGTTCCGCCGCTTTCATCGCCTTGCCGCGCGCGCGCCAACCCCATGGGACCGCAATACCGGCGACAATCAAAATCAGCGCGGCGAAAACCACTCCGAACTTCCACGGAGCTGTAGAGAATCTCGAAGCGTTGTGAGCAGATGAGAGAAACGCGTCGCTGACGACGGCTTCCTTCGCCGGCGGAACGGGCTTGATCGTCTTTTCGATCACGACGTCCGCCTTCGGCTTGACTGGCGCTTCCCGTTTGACGATCGATTCAGACTCAAAGCTTGATTGAACGACCCTCGGTGGTTCGACCAAATGCACCGGCGCGACCGGTTTGTTTTCAATGCTCGGTGGCGGCTCGATGTGCGCGGACGGACTTTCAGGTTCCGAGTGACTGACCGGTGATTGTGAAATTAGCGGTACAGTCGCCGCCTCAGCCTCGACGGTTACGGGCAGGGGCGCAGGCTCGACGTTGTTCCCAAAAGGATTGCGCGGCTCAATTCCTTCATCCATCCGCCGCAAGCCTTCCAACACTACTGAGGTCCACGGCTGGTTGATGGTGTGATCGGGCGGTTCATACGCCGTGCTGAAATTGAACGACGCATTCGATTGCGTTAGCGCGTAGTAGACGGCCTCGATGCCCCGCAATGACCCGACGCTCGCGTGCACCACGGCCCCGGATTGGAGGTAGAAGTAAGCGTGTGTGTGCGGGTAAGAGACGGTCAGGCGACCGGTCTTCCGTTGGTTGCAGAAAAACTCGATCAATTCGGCGAGCGAAAGATCGGTGAGTTCACCTTGCAGGGACATGACAAATCCTCTCTTCTGCACCAGTCGCGTACGCGATGGCTAGGGAAGGGTAAAGTTGTAATTGATGAGGCCGATTACTTTGACGGGTGCTCCTGACAATTTGGTCGGCGAAAAGCGTGCGTGCCTGGCTGCCTCGACGGCGGCATCACGCAGCGGACCTGGACCAGAAGTGGCCTGGGCCGAGATTACTTTGCCGTTCTCGTCGACAGTGACCTCGACTTCGACTTTGCCCGTCGTTCGCGAACGAACTGCGAGCTGCGGATAGACGGGCACAGGTAAACTCAACGCCTTGCCGTTCAGCACGCCTCCGGACACGGGCTTCAAAATGCGCGGCGCCGGTGCATCGCCTGCCACTGCCACTCTGTCGGCGTTTGCCGCGTTGGAATTTGAAAGGTTGGCGCCCGGCAGTTGCACGGCATTCAGGCGATTGTTATTCGCAGACGCGGCCGGTAGTGGAACGGAGGTTGGATTGGCCGGCTGGACCATCTTGACCATCGACGCGTCGAGATAATAAAAGATCGTTCGGTAAGTAATCTCGGTGGGATCGAAAACTACTTTCTGGTTCTCAACCACGGCGACCGCCGTCGTCATCTTCACCCAGTTACCAATCGAATCGAATTCGTATTTGTAGACTTCCTTACTCAGCAGCGAGCCATCAGTGTTGAGCAGCGTCATCTCACTGATGTTTCCTTTCTCGTCATACTTGTAAGTCTCGCGTCCGGTTAAGGCGCCGGTGACCGGAAAATATTGGTTCTGCGTCTTCGCGCCCTTCACATCGTATTCAGCCGTTTCCAGCAGAACACGTTTGTTGTCTTCGACCAGCTTGCCTGACGCATTGGAAACCTTGACGACTTCGGTGCGAACGCGACGCACGGGACCCATCAGTCCATCGCGCGCACGATCGCTGTCGTTGCTCGCGCCGTCAACCGCCGGCTGAAAACTGTTAGCTCGGGCGGTGAGATTGCTTTGCGCGCTGGCGACCAAACTCAGCGTGGAAAGAAAAATACAGACGCAGATACCTCGGGTTAGTGACTGCAACATCATCGACTCCTGCCTGATGTGATACTGAAGATGAGGACCGCGGCATACCTGTCGAATCGAATCTCGCAGGCGGGGCTAGCCAATAGAATATTACGAGGTTGAACGTGGTTTGTCTATAACAAAAACACGCAAAAATGGGCAGAATCGGTGTTTTTTCTGCTACTTTCCCGGGTTGCTGGGCCGAAAATCAGCGATTGCGGTAGCAATATCGTCCAGAATCCGCACGGCGTCACGGCCGGTCGCATCGTTGCACATGATGGAGAAGACCAGCGTCTCGTTGTCGGGTGTGACGGTGTATCCGGACAAAGAGTGAACGTAGGTGAGGGTGCCGGTCTTGGCAAACAGACGCCCGGTCAGTTTTTTCAGACGCCCGTTGAGCGTGCCATCGCGCCCGGCGATCGGAAGTGAATCGCGGAACACGCCGGCGCCGTTGGCGTTACCGATCGCGAGCAGCAGACGCGTAGTAGTTTCAGGAGTGATAAGGTCGAGCCGCGACAGTCCCGAGCCGTCGCGAATCGCGAGCCCCTTCGTATTTATTCCTTTCGATTCGAGCCACGAACGAACGACTGCGGTACCTGCTTCATCATCGCCGCGTTGCCGGTTCTTGCGCGGATCGGGATCGGGCACGGAAGCGCCGCGCTCTTTTCCAATCGTGCGCAGAATCAATTCGGCGTAAAGGTTGTCGCTCTCTTTATTCGTGTGCCGAATGATCGCGCTCAACGGTTCGCTGTCTTCATAGGCGAGCTCCACGGATTTTTGCGGATCGACTTTGTCCGTCTCAGCAATTCGAAAATCACGCGTACGTGCCTCTCCACTCACCTTGATGCCGCGCGCAACCAGCGCTCGCTTGAACAAGGTCGCGGCCCACATTGCAGGATCGTGGACTGCAAGAAACGCGGAGAAGGCGCGGCCGTTGACGGGGAAGTCACCCCAGACGCGGAGGTCATTACCGGAAAGGTCGCGCATGATTCCGATCGAACTGGTATCGCTCTGCTCCCCGGTTTTCGTTTCGTTGACCAAGCGCACAGGACTGGTATCGGGATTGATGACAACGCTGGCGCTGCTGCCCTGTTTACTGCCCGGCGCGATGGTGACTTCGACGCTGTTTTCATCGATCGATAAAGCACTGGGCTCGGCGCCGAAGTACCATTGCAGGTCATTCCACTGCCAGCCAATGCCGAACAGCTCGCCGCGAAAATAACTATTGTCGCCGACGATGTTGCCGCGGACTTCGCGGACTCCGGCTTGAAAAAGCTGATCCGCTAACTTTGTCAGCGAGGGCGCGTCGCCTTTCGCTTTGGACAGCAAATCAGGCGCGCCGCGGCCGTAGAGCGTCAGGTCAGCGTCGATCGTTCCATTCGCGTCGGGCGACTTGTTCGCGTAGACGGAAGTGCGCCAGCGGTAGTCAGCTCCCAAAAGGTCGAGCGCGACGGCCGTGGTGTAAACCTTCATGTTCGACGCGGGGGTGAAAAGTTGATCCGAGTTCCGAGCATAAAGAACACGTCCATTTTTGGCAGCCATTACAAAGACGCCAAAGCGTCCTTGTCTCGATTCGGTTTCATTCAGAATGCGATCGATTTCGCGGGCTAGACCAACGTCATTCGCCGGAGCGGGGGACGCGTTCTGATTTGAATTTGCGGGCGCTGCTTTGGCGGCTGGTTTGTCTGCGCGCGCGAAGCCGGTTGGTTCGTGAACCAGGACCAGTGAGACGATCAGGATCGCGGTGAGAAAAACTCCGGCGATCGCTGCGGCGTGATTCAGTTTCATAGTCCTCAAAACGGTCCCTTTAAAATCAAGTCGCGAAGAGCCGTTCGGCCCGGCCAGTTGTTAACAACGCGCGCGTCGCTTCGTAAACTTCTTCCACTGCGATCTGAGAAATTGCACCATGTTGGATGACGCGCTTCGGCTCGCTCAACGGAATGTAGCTGGCCGGGGCGCGCTCGTCGAGCAGCAACACAACCGGCGCGCCGACCGCGGCCGCGATGTGCAGCGGACCGGTGTCGTTTGAGACGAAGACAGCGAGACGCGCCTGCAATGAAGCGAGCTGCCGGATCGAAAGGCGATCGAGTACCAGCGCCGACGAAGTAAACGCCGCCCGAATTTCAGAGATGATTTTCGCTTCTTCCGGTCCGACAAAAACAATTGGCCGCACCGCGTCGTTGCGCGACAACCAGTCGGCCAGTTCCGCGAATTGCGCGAGCGGCCAGCGGCGACTCTCGTGACCTGCGCCGGGAAACAAACCGACCAACGGCGCGCCGGCATCAGCCTGCGAACGGTTGAGTAACTTATCAAGCGCGCGATCATCGCCGGATCTCGTCGACAGCCGCGGCACGCGATCCGTTTCCGTGATGTCGAGCGGCCGCAAGACGTCAAGATAACGATCAACCTGGTGCCGCGTGCGATTGTCTGCTTCCAACGGCGGCGCAGGTTTGAAGTTCGCCAGAAAATCGAGCGACCGGCCGCGTCGTCTGGCAAACAATCGCTGGGACGCGCCTGACAGGAAGCCCAACAAATTAGTCTCTGAAAAACTGTGCAGGTCGATTACGAAATCAAACTGGCGCCGGCGCACGTCTTTGACGACATCAAGAATTTTCAGAATTGACAGCGGCTTGAATCCGTCGCGCATGGCCACGCGATCGACCTCGATGGTCGCGTCGGCGTAGCCTGACATGTCGATAATCTCACCCGCAGGTTTGCCGACGGCGACTGTAATGCGCGCGAGCGAAAACCTCTCGCGCACGGCGCGTAAGGCGGGCAGGCTCAT
>DATANL010000513.1:0-2788 GCA_036266295.1 Pyrinomonadaceae bacterium
GAGATATCGAACGGCAACCGCAGCCTCGGCAAGTTCGAACTGGTGGGCATCCCGCCGGCGTCCCGTGGCGTGCCGCAGATCGAAGTAGCGTTCGAAGTCGACGCCAACGGCATCGTTTCGGTCTCGGCCACTGACAAGGCGACTGGCCGCGAACAGGCAATGCGCATCTCGCCGACTTCGGGTCTGTCCCAGGACGAGATCGAGAGAATTATCATGGAGGCGCAAAACTCTGCGGAAGCGGACAAAGCTTTGCGCGATCGCCTGGATCTGAATGCCAAACTTGCCAGTCTGATCAAGAATACGCAGCGAGCTTTCACCGAATTCGGCGGCTTGCTCACCAAAGACCAGCAAGAGAGTGGCCAGGAGATTTTGCAGCGTGGGGAGGAGGCCGTGGGCTCGGGTGAAATTGGCGACATCCGCATCGCTCTCGATCAGGTTGATCGACTCGCGCGCCAGTTGACGTCGGCAATGATGCAGGGCCTGGACGCCGAAACCAAATCGAATTGAGCGAATTTTCGCATTAAGCTAGAATAACCAAAACGGTCAGTAGCTTTGCCGGTTCTCCGTCGCAACTGCTGGCCGTTCATTAATAGTAGTCACAATGGCAATCAATAAACGAGATTATTATGAAGTGCTGGGCGTCAGCCGCGGCGCCTCAGATCAGGATTTGAAGAAGGCCTACCGGCGTCTCGCACACCAATATCACCCGGACAAGAACCAGACCGATCCCGAAGCCGAAGAGAAATTCAAAGAAGCTGCCGAAGCCTACGCAATTCTTTCCAATGCCGATCAGCGCGCGCGTTACGATCGCTTCGGACATGCCGGCGTGTCGAGCAGCGCCGCCAACGCTTCGTGGGGCGCACCGGGATTTGGCGGTATCGAGGATATTCTCGGCGACCTGTTTGGATTTGGCGATGTGTTTGGCAATACGGCCCGTGCCGGTTCGCGGCGCACCTCGTCACAGCGAGGCGCCGATCTCAGATATGACCTGGAGATAAGTCTCGAGCAGGCGTCGGAAGGAATGACCGCGCAACTGCGCATTCCCAAACTCGAAACCTGCGAGACGTGCACCGGCTCAGGCGCCAAACCCGGCACGAAACCGGAACTGTGTCGCACCTGTCAGGGGACCGGCCAGGTTCGTTTTCAACAAGGGTTCTTTTCCGTGGCTCGCACGTGCACCGCTTGTCGCGGCGGAGGCCAGGTGATCAGCTCGCCTTGTGAAACATGTCGAGGTACCGGGCGAATCGAACAAGAGAAGTCGATTGAAGTTAAGATTCCCGCCGGCGTCGAAACGGGATCGCGTCTGCGTTTACAAGCGGAAGGCGAATCGGGAACGTTCGGCGGCCCGCCGGGAGATCTCTACGTCGTCATTCATGTCGCTGAGCACGATGAATTCGAGCGGCAGGGAAACAACCTCTACTCTTCTGTGCCTGTCACCTTCGCGCAAGCTGCTCTGGGTGCTGAGGTGGAAGTGAAAACGCTTCACGGCAGCGAATCGTTGAAGGTCCCGGCCGGCACTCAGACCGGCACCGTGTTCCGCGTGCGCGGACAGGGCATGCCGGTGTTGGGCGGCCGCGGCAAAGGTGACATGTTCGTTTCAGTTTCTGTGATTACGCCGACCAGCCTGACTCGCGAGCAGCGCAAGCTTCTGGAGCAGTTGGCCAAGATCGAAACAGAGGATCTTCAGGACAAGCGTCTCGTTGACAAGGTCCGAGACATCTTTGGATAGGTGGTCTAGGGGCAGGGCTTGTCCCTGCCCGACCTTCCCGAAGCTTCCCGATCTTTCTTCCGGCGGGGGGGACGAGCCCCGCCCGTACAGAGCATGTAGCCCAAGGCGTTTACGCCCGGGTGAGTGAGGGAAGCCACGGTGATAAAGCTCCCCTAATAGGGCTTAATTGATGCCGGCCAAACCTGATTGAAGAATTTGTCAGGTTTTCAGCCGTAAAAAGATTTTCGAGAGCAATCAGCTCAGGAAGCGTTCAGCAGAAAGGCAGACTATGAAATCCCCTGGCAGGATCATTCGCACGGTTCTTCCGCTTCTCGTCATCATCCTGGCGGCTTCATTTGCCGCACACGCGCAGGACGAGTACGCCGCCGTCAGCAAATGGGAGTCGTTCAACTTCGCCGATAAGGCCATCACGGCCGCAGATATCAATCCACTCGCGATCGAGGACCTTAAACTCGTACGCGGCATCGTGTTCGGCAAGCACGGTCGCGTCTTTAAAGATTTCGAAATCAATCGATATCTGACATCGCGCAGTTGGTATAAAGCCGATCAGAATTTCGACAACTCAAAATTGAATGACACCGAGCGCAAGAACCTCGACGTCATCCGTATCGCCGAAGCCCAGAAGCACGAGACGGTCCAGCCCGGCGACATGCGTCTGTGGGAGAACAAAACGCTGACGCGTAAGAAACTCGGCACGCACACGAACGCTGAATGGACCGTGATCGCTTCCGAAATCGAAGCGATTCACGGTAAGCGTTTCGACGACACACCGTGGTTGCAGCAGTACTTTGACGAACGCTACTGGTACAAAGCCGTCGACAAATACGATACGAAGGGCCTGAACGATACCGAGAAAAAGAACCTCGCGCTAATCGATCTAATTCGGAAACAGCAGCGTAAAGTCGCGCTCATGCCCGGCGACATGGAGCTGTTCGAGAACAAATTAATCAGCGAAACCATGCTGCGGGGGTTGAGCCTGCATGAGTTGCGCCTGCTGCGCAATGAAATCTACGCGCGTCACGGCCGCATCTTCAAGACGATGTGGCTGCAACAGTATTT
>DATANL010000514.1:0-3796 GCA_036266295.1 Pyrinomonadaceae bacterium
TGAGATTGTCGACTGAGTTCGACGAAACTGTGCGCCGGAGGGCCACGTAAAGAATTTCAATGGAGCCCAAGCGCGGCAAATACGATACGAACCCGCTGGATGAGGACGTTGCTCATCGAGCTGACGAATCATTCGGATCGAATCGCCCGGGGGCTGCGACCGAGGACATCGGCGGATCCACCAACCCAATCAAACGCAACGCGCAGCAAACCGCCCGCGCCGCGACCGAGAGTGAAGCGCCGACCCGGCACATTGGCGACAAGGTCACTTCTTATCCGTCCGTATTCGTGCCGCCGCCGGCGCGGCCATCCACGACTTACGACGCGCCGCGCGTCACGCCCTCAGACATTTACTTGCCGCCGCCGGGACCGCCCCCGAACGTTTATCAATCGCCGGCGCCCTTTCTCAAACCGGGATTGCGCACCGTCGCGGGCCTCGGCATTCCCGAACGTTGGGCGGCGATTCTGCCGTACATGCCGTTTTCCTCGTGGCTTGGAGTCATCATCGGCGTCATTGAATTGTTTCTGACGCCGCGAACTGAGACGCGCGTCCGATTTCATGCTTCGCAGGCGCTGGTGCTGCAAGTGGCCATCGCCGCCGTGACCACCTTGCTGACCTTTATCGGGTTAGTCACTCGCGGCAATTTCAGCGGCGCCAGTTTGGTGCGCTTTGCCGGATTCATTTTCCTTTGGATCGCCGTCGTCAAGGTTTGGAAGGGGAAACCGTTCACCATCACGGCGCTCGAAGAGCCCCGCAAATGGCTTGACGAGAAAATAAAGCCACGCAAATAATTACCTCACTTTTCAACTGAACGAAGCGACAGTCGCCCGGCATCAAACCAGCGTTCCAAATTGAACCTGCGTATCGGTCGCCATCGGATACCAAAAAGAGCCCCGTTTGAATGACTTGAGTAATTCGAGTTAGTCCGAGCCTCGGGTCATTACAAAGCAGCCGAAGTGTCGTGCCCCTTGCGACCTCGGTCGTAATGAACAGACACGTCGCTTGCCTGTTTTCGATTTTAGAAGGAGTGAGACATGAGAGTACTCGTTCACAGAGGCGCATTGAGAGCGTTGATTCTGGCCCTCGCCGTTTCGATTACGGTGACACCGCTGGCCACGTATGCGCAGACTCCAATCAAGATGCACGGCAACAAGTTTGCGCCGGCCGATGATGTCAAGCTCGGTTATGAGGCTGCCGCCGAAGCTGAGAAACAAATGCAGTTGGTGCGCGATCCGGAATTGGGCGGATATCTTGAGCGCGTAGGCCAGCGGCTCGCGGCTGCGATTCCGCAGGAATTTCAGCATCCGGAATTTCGCTACTCGTTCAAAGTCGTCAATGCCAAAGAAATCAACGCCTTCGCTTTGCCGGGCGGACCGATGTACGTAAACAGCGGGATGATCGTCAACGCCCGCAGCGAGGACGAAATGGCCGGCGTCATGGCCCACGAAATTAGCCACGTGGCGCTGCGTCACGGCACGGCCCAGGTAACCAAGGCGCAGAAGTGGCAGATGCTCTCCGGCGTCCTGGGAGCGGGTGGTCAAATTCTCGGCGGGCCGATCGGCTCGATTGCGCAGATGGGCTCGCAAGGCGTGGGCGTTTACTTATTGAAGTTCAGCCGTGAGTACGAAACTGAGGCCGACCTGCTCGGCGCGCGCATCATGGCAAATGCCGGTTACGATCCCCGCGAGCTGGCAAACATGTTCAAGACGATCGAATCGCAGGGCAGCGGTGGCGGTCCCGGTTTTCTCAGCGATCACCCCAGTCCGAAAGATCGCGTCGCGAAAATCAATCTGGAAGCGCAGGCTCTGCAAATCAACACGGCTTCGATTCCCGACAAGCATGACTTCATGGTGGCGCAGCAGCGGCTGACTGGACGCGGTGGTGGGCAAGCATTCACCGGCACTCAGGCGTATTCGAACCCGCGAGATTCAAATCAGGGGGCAGCATCTGCGAACACGGGGAACCATGGATACTCGAATCCGAACTCGCAACCTACGACGATGAGTAACGCTGCGAATCAGCCCAATGCAAATTCGTCGTTACCAAAGCCGACGGGTCGCGTGGAGGCGACGTCAGCGAATTACAAATCCTACAAAGAGGGCGTGTTTGCGGTAAACGTTCCCGACAATTGGCAGGAACTCAACGAACCGGACGGATTGTGGTTTGCTCCGAAGGGAGGATTCGGTGCGGTCAGCGCTCGGAACGTGTTCACTCATGGAGTGAGCTTCGGATCTATCCGGCTCGAGGGTCGCGCCGCGCAGCAAGCTACGGATGAATTCATCAAATCGATAACGCAGGGCACCAAGATGCGTGCGCGCGGTGGCTATCAACCCATGAACAACATCGCCGGACGCAACTGGCAGTTAATTACTTTTGACAACAGTAACGAGGCGACCAACCGGCCGGAACTGGTGAACATAGCTACGACGCCGCTGCGAACCGGCGATCTGCTTTATATGATTGCCGTCTGTCCCACTGATGAATACCCGAAATACCAGAGTGTGTTCCTTACGATTTTGCGTTCCATACAACTGACTGATTAGTAAGGTCGCAGGGGGCGATGGAAATTTGGAGTGCGCCGGCAGAGCGAAGCGGCGACGGCGCTTTGGAGTCTGCGTCGCGTAAATCATCCAAAGCGGTGTCGCCGCTTCGCTCTGCCACCGCACTCCAAATCTGCTGACCGCTTCGCGGGATCGGAGCCACACTCGTTTTTCACTCTATGTAAAACGAAAGCTTCTGTAGTAGCATCAAAGCCTTCTCTCCCGGTTGTTGCAAACCAGATTCCCTATATTTCAAGGATATATTTATGAACCAGGGGCTTTATCGCGATTTGAGAGTTGTAATAGTTTCAATTCTGCTCGCAACCTTTGCGGCGCCGCGGCTGGCGCACGGGCAAACACAAAAGACCTCGACAGGTGCGACCACAATTGTTCTGCACAAAAACCATTACTCGCCGCGGGACGATGTGCAAATCGGACGCGAGGCGGCGGGACAGGCAGAACGCCAATCGCGCATTATCCGGGATCCGCAACTCGCCGAGTACCTCGAGAGTGTCGGCCAGGGTTTGGTGCGCGCGATTCCGGCGGAATATCAACACCCGGAATTTCGTTATTATTTCAGAGTCGTCGACGATCGAGCGATTAACGCGTTCGCACTTCCGGGTGGACCGATGTACGTGAACACCGGCGCGATCATGGCCGCCAGGAATGAAGGCGAACTGGCTGGGGTGATGGCCCACGAACTTAGTCACGTGGCGCTGCGACATGGCACGGCGCAGGCAACGAAAGCAGAGAGCCCTTCGCTGCTGGCCGGACTTGGTCAGATTGGCGGCGCGATTCTCGGTGGGCCTCTGGGCGGCGCGGTTTCGGCGGTGAGTCAAATCGGTGGGGCGGCTTACCTGCTGCGCTTCAGTCGCGAATACGAAACCGAGGCTGACTTGCTCGGCGCGCGCATCATGGCCAGGGCCGGATACGATCCGCGCGATCTCGCGAACATGTTCAGAACGATCGAACAGCGCACCGGTGGCGGGGGTGGCGGTTGGTTGAGCGATCACCCGAGCCCGAAGGATCGTTACGCGAAGATCAATGCCGAAGCCGCGCGTCTGCAAGTCGCCGCGAATCCGATCAAAGTCACCGCAGGTTTTCAGGAAACCCAACAACTGCTCAGCGGCAACACCGCCGGATATCGCGGCAATCGGGGAAGCCGCTATCCGCAAAACAATTATCCGAACGGCAACAACTATCCGAACGGGAATAATTATCCGTCGGCGCCCAGCACCTCGGTGGATCTTCCTTCG
>DATANL010000515.1:0-2550 GCA_036266295.1 Pyrinomonadaceae bacterium
AGCGGCCACATCGCGACTTCGTGGGTCCGACTGGACCATCCACATAACTGATTTTCGTGACCATATTGTTGTAGCCGATTGAGATTGCAATTCCGCGCGAGCGATACTCGACGTTTACCACCGGACCATTCGGCGATTCGAAGATCGACTCGCCTATTTCCTTATCCTTGCAAGTATCGAAAGCATAATGAGTGATGCTGTAATTGCGGCCAAAATGCGCGATCGCCTCGTCTTTCGTCAGCCGGTCGGGGTAGAAGTTGATGCGGGTAATCAACTTGGTCCGCGCATCTGAAACCACGGTTGTCGATCCGGGAAACTCGCCGGCCTTTTCATAGTTGGTCCAGGTTACCTGGGATCTGTCTTCCTCGTCCGGTGACGTACGTGACCATTTCGGCTGGCCCCAGGAACGAATCATGTCCGGAACTTTTGACTTGCCCACGGTGACGCCGCGCAGTGTGGCGGGCCGCCAGGCAGAACTGGTTTGAGATGTTACGGCAGCGGCGGAGCTCAAGAGCGCGATCACCAGCAGCGCCTTCAACAAAGACGGGGCCTTGGAAAGTTTCATGCCTTTTAACGAGTGGCCAAGCGGCGCTTAGCGCACGTGCCAGAGTTTCCTAAACTCATTCGGTTGACACCTGCGTCTGATCATTCAACGCCGCATGCATCGTGTGCCACGAAAGCGTGGCGCATTTCACACGCGCCGGGAAATCCTTAACTCCCGCGAAAATCTTCAGCTTGCCCAGGTGGTTTGGATCATTCTCTTCGTCCAGTTCACCCGTCGCCATTCGATGAAACTCATTGAAGAGCGTCTCGGCTTCCGCCTTTGTCTTGCCCTTCACGGCCTGGGTCATCATGCTCGCCGATGCTTTCGAAATCGCGCAACCTGATCCTTCGAAGCTCACGTCCTGCACTTGATCGCCTTCGACGTGAAGATAAACGTTGAGCTGATCGCCGCACAGCGGGTTGTAGCCGTCAGCCCTGCGGTTCGCATTTTCGAGCTTATGAAAATTGCGCGGCTTCTTGTTGTGGTCGAGGATGACCTGTTGATAAAGCTCGCTTAGTTCGGACATAACAGAATAATGAATCGGAAATTTAGATCGTAAATAGAGAACGCCGTCTATTTTTCGATCTACGATTGACGGCTTACGAGAACACCTCAATCACTTTTTCAATCGCCTCAGCCAGCACATCGACTTCCTGCTTCGTATTATAGAAAGCAAACGAGGCGCGCGCCGTGGCCGGAATTTTGAAGCGCTGCATCACCGGCTGCGCGCAGTGGTGGCCGGCGCGGACCGCGATGCCCTGTTGATCGAGAATCGTGCCGATGTCGTGCGGATGCACGTTCTCGATCGTGAACGAAAGCACGCTCAACTTTTCTTTAGCGGTGCCGATAATTCGCACGCCTTCAATCGCCGACAGTCGTTGCGTCGCGTAATTGAGCAGCTCGTGCTCGTAACCAGCTGCTTTGTCACGGCCGATGATGTTCAGGTAATCGATCGCGGCGCCTAATCCGATCTGCGAAGCGATCGCCGGTGTACCGGCTTCAAATTTATTCGGCAGATCGGCGTATGTCGTCCGCTCAAACGTCACGCTCTTGATCATATCGCCGCCGCCCTGAAACGGATTCATCTGCTCCAGCAGACGCTCTTTGCCGTAAACAACCCCGCTGCCCGTCGGCGCGAACATCTTGTGACCTGAAAACGCGTAGAAGTCACAATCGAGATCCTGTACGTCAATCTTTCCATGCGGCGCCTGCTGGGCGCCGTCAATCAAGACAGGCACACCGTACTTGTGTGCGTGGTCGATGATTTCTTTAACCGGATTGACGGTGCCGAGCGCATTTGAAACGTGCGTCACGGCCACCAACTTCGTGCGCTCATTGAGCAACGCCTCGTACGCATCCATCAATAACTCGCCGGCGTCATTGATGGGAATGACGCGCAGCCGGGCGCCCTTCTCTTCGCAGAGCATCTGCCACGGGACGATGTTCGCGTGGTGCTCCATGGCCGAGACGATGATCTCGTCGCCGGCGCCGATGAACTTGCGCCCGTAACCGTGCATGACAAGATTGATGCCTTCGGTGGCGCCGCGCACGAAGATACATTCCTTTACGTCGCGCGCGTTGATGAAACGCTTCACCTTTTCGCGCGCTCCCTCGTAAGCAGTCGTCGCTCTCATGCTCAGATAATGCACGCCGCGATGAATGTTCGAATGTTCCTGCTGAAGATATTGCGCGCCGCGCTCAATCACCATCGTCGGGACTTGCGACGACGCGGCGTTGTCGAGATAGACGAGCGGCTTGCCGTTAACGTGCTGCGTCAATACGGGAAAGTCTTTGCGAATGCGTTCGACATCCCACGCTTCGCTTGGCTTTGGTTTAATCGGTACCAGCTGCTCTACAGTCACCATATCTAAATCAATTATTTTTTCACTGTGGTTGGTTGCGGCGGCGGGGGAATCATCTTCCACGAGATGGTGCAGTTATCGCCCGGCTGCAACGCGTCAATTCGGAACAGCGCGTAAAAGTCTCGCCTGTCGTCCACCACGTGG
>DATANL010000516.1:0-6572 GCA_036266295.1 Pyrinomonadaceae bacterium
GCTTCCCGCTCGTCGCGACGAATTCTGTCTTACGTGGTTGCTTGTCGTTGACGTCGCTGGCCGGCGTAACTGGCAGCGGCACCGTAGAGTCGCTCGGAGCAACCGGCACCGGCTTGTTTACGGCGACCTCGTTGACCGGCGGACTTTGCGGCCGCGTCCGGAAGTACGTTACGCCAAACACGATCGCAATCAGCGCCAACGCCGCTGCCGGCATCGCGAATCTGAACGAAGGCATCGCGAACAACCCCGCGAACCATTCAGAGAGACTGAACTTTGACGGCGCCGCACTCGCATCTGTCGTGATCCGCGCCGCGATTCCATTCCACACGGCCGGCGAAATTTCCAACTCGCGATCGTACCGCGCGAACATTTCGTTCTCGGCAGTCAGAGCTTCGAACGCTGAGGTGCAGCCGGCGCACTTCATTAAGTGCTCCTGCACGTGTTCGCGGTTACGTTCGCCGGCTTCGCCGTCGAGGTAAACTTCCAAAAGATTTAGACAGTCATCGCATTTCATGACTTTAGGTTCCTACATACTGCCCAACGCGCTGGCGCATCTCCGCTCGAGCGCGATGTAAATCGGTTTTCAATTTTGGAATTGAGAAACCGGTGATTTCCGCAATCTCTTCATAGCTGCACTGGTGAAAAACTTTGAGCGTGAATACCAGGCGCTTGTCATCATCGAGCGTCGCCAGCGACCGTTGCACGACCTCGTTCAGCTCCTTGTTCAAGAGATTGTGACTGGGGACCGGAGCTTGATCGCTGAGATCGAGCACCTGCTTATCATCCAGATCGACTTCCTGGTTCTTGCGAATCCTGGCTCGCAACGATTCGCGCGAAACATTCTTGGCAATCCCAAACAGCCAGGTCGAGAGCTTCGTCTCTTCCCTGAGCGACTTCAGGCTGCGATAAGCCCTGACGAAAGTTTCCTGGGTCAGCTCTTCAGCCAGGTCGCGGTCGCCAATCTGGTCGTAAATAAAACTGATTACGGGTCGTGAGTACCGTTCAAAGATCAGGCGGAATGCTTCCTGGTCGCCCTGGCACGCGCGTGTGACTAGGTCTACTGAACTATTCATCAGAGATCCTGCAAACGCACCGGGCTGGCCTTCCAAAGTTATTTCGCGTGCCGCCAGCGGTTTCATCATGTACTCGGTGTGTTAGTGAGCCCCCAAACCAAAAGGTTTCAGATTTTGTGCAATTTTTTGCCGGGGAATCGAAATATCAAACGGACGGGGCCGGAAACGAGTTCCGATAATAGCGCGATTTGCGGGGAAATTGGACAGGCCTTAAGCGCGGAAGAACTTCAGCTTCATAAAGGTTCTCCGAGGTTGTTCATGCTCGAACGGTGTCAGAACCGCGAGCGGTAGCGACCGGATCAAGAAGTCCCCGCGGGCTTCTGGAGGCTCCTCTTGCTCCGTCGCTATCCCGATTCATCGGGACTCTGACACGATGCCGATATTTGATTCCTAAGCGGCTTTCTTTGACTTGCGGCTTCGCAAAAGCCTCCGCACCGTAATCAGCAGGCTGCGAGGATCAATCGGGATGGGCTCGAAGGCATTCGCTCCCAATTGTAGAGAAAACGTAGCTTTGCCGGTTCCGAAAGGCGAGGTCACGAGAATGGGTGTCTTCGCCAGAGCGGGCGTGTCGCGAACGCGCCGTACGACATGAATGCCGTCAGCGCCTGGCAGACGGATGCCGGTGACGATGACGTCGGGCTTAATGAACAACGCCATGTCATAGCCGCTCACTCCATCCGCGGCCGTGGCTACTTCGTATCCATTCTGCTCAAGAGTGGTGCGCATTAATTCGCGCATTTGATCATCGTTTTCAATCAGGAGAATTTGCTTAGGCATACGGGTACTCAAGTTTCATTCTGAAGCCGAGTGTGCTGTTTGTGTACTCTAAGTAAAGACTTATTATCGGCAACATTCCGTGATTTGTGCGTGAACATACCTGAGCCGCAGTGTCAGAACCCTGAGCGGTAGCGACTGGATCAGGGAGGCCAAGCCAGTCATTGACCCGGTCGCTACCGCTCGCGGTTCTGACGAACAAAAAGAGGGAGTTGAGGTCTCCCTCAACTCCCCATGGTCACCGCGCCATGAAAGGTTCGATTTCAATCACTCGTTAGACTCCGCGTAACCCATCAGCGTACCCATTCTGATAAGCCTGCATGAAGTACTGCTGATAGGTGGAGCGATCACCCATGCGCGAATTGTAATCCTTCAACGAGTTCACATTTCGCGACCGGCTGTAGCCACCGCGACGTCGCGCATCACGACCATCTTTCAGACCTTCGTTGTATCCCGAGTTCAAAGCGGTCTGTCTTAATTCATACGATCCGCCCTGGTTGCCGTAACCGTCCCACCTGCGCGAACCGTTGTTATAGTAACCGTTGGTGTTGTAGTAACCGTTGTTGTTGTAAGTACCGGTCGAGTGCCAGTTGCCATATTGGTCATAATAACCACTCTGCGTCTGGCGTTCGCGCTGCCGCTGCAGTTCGCGCTCGCGTTCGCGACGTTCGCGTTCCGCGCGTCGATATTGATCCTGATTCCAGGTCGGATATTGTGCCTGGGCTGTTGTGCTAGACACTGCCATGATGCCTGCAAACAAGAACAGTCCCAGGATTGCTCCTCCAAGTCTTTTGATGCCGTTGAATCTCATTGTCTCTTGACCTCCGCAGTTAGGGTTGGCAATGACCATGCCACTGACGATTTCGGCCTTTGCGCATCGCGAGAGGGCCACTTACGGGGTTCGCATATTCCATATCGTGTTTCGTTGAACGACCTGCGTCTGTCGATGGAGCTTTCATATTGCGAAAAGGTTGTGGCCGGCAAATGTGAATACAGCCGGAGACACAGATCGATACAGCCGCACCTGGAAGTCGACTGACGGAATTTCTGTTGACTAGTGTCACGATTTGGCGTAGAAGCCGTTTGTTTCCTGAAGCGAGACCCGACCATGGACCCAGCCGCTCAGACATCCTCGCGCGCTACGATTGAAGTCGAGCAGCACATACGCCAACTCAACGACGAGTGGGTGAAGGCCATCATGCGCGCCGACGCCGACGCGCTGAATCGCATCATGGCGGACGATTTTTATTTCACTTATCCATTGGAGGGCGATGATAAGGCGCAGTTCATCGCGGACATTACTTCGGGTGATTTGAAGATCAAGCACATCGCGCGGGAGCAGCTCAACGTGCGCGTGTTCGGCAATACTGCCGTCCTGACGGCGCGCGATTCGGCGACCTGGCTTTATCACGGCCGTGAACTCGCGGGCCAATACAAGATCCTCAGCGTCTTCACTGAACGCGATGGCCAATGGCAGTTGTGCGCGATCCAGGCGTGTCCTATGCAGCAGTCGAGTGGCTGATTGACTTAGGCCCGCGGCCGAAACAAAATACCTGACTATGAGACAACCTCGATTTCTTCTTCGCGGTTTTCGTCGTCCCAACGAAGTCGTGTCGCTCGCGCTGGGCAAGCTCGAGCGGGCCGTCCTTGATGAAACATGGAAAAGGCGCGAAGTAAGTGTGCGCGATATTTATCTCGCGTTTGAAGAGCGCATCGCTTACACCACCTTGATGACGACGCTCGATCGTCTTTTCAAAAAGCATCTGCTGGAAAGACGCAAAGACGGGCGCGCTTTCTTTTATTCACCGGCCGTCTCGCGTGACGAATTTGAACACGTGATTCGCGAAGACGTAATCGACGGTTTGCTGGGCGCCGGCGCGGAAGGCGTCCGCCCGGTGCTCGCCTGTATCGTCGAAACGGTCAGCGAAAACGATCGCGCGCTGCTGGACGAACTCGAAAGATTGATCAAAGAAAAAAAGCGTGAGCTGAAGCGCCAGGTCGATTAACGATGTACGAGTTGTTGGGCATCTCGATAATTCTCGCGGCTCTCATGCTGCTCAATGCCGCCGCCTCGTTGGTGACGGCCTTGCTTTGGCGTTTGCTGGCGCCCGTGGTCGCCGGCTGCACCGCGCGCACTCGTTCAGATTTATTGTTCACTTTGCGCCTGGCCGCGCCCGCCATCGCCGTCGTCGCCGTCTTTCTTTTTGTGGTTCCGTCGTATCTCGATTACGAACCTTACGCCACGCCGGAAGTAGTCAGTAAGAAGCTCGCCGCTCTGGCCCTGCTCTCGTTTGCGAGCATCGCTTTCGCGTTGGTCCGGACGATTCGATCGTCACGCGCGACGGCCGCGTTGCGCAAACAATGGTCGTCGCACGCAGAGCCAATTCAGGTGCCGGGCATAAACGTCCCGGCGTTTCGCATCCCGCATCGTTTTCCCATCGTCGCGATCATCGGCACCTTTCGGCCCAGTCTCTTCATCGCGGATAACGTGCTGACCGGTTTGAGCCAGGATGAGATGGCCGCGGCGATCGCCCACGAATGCGGACACCTGGCCGCGCGCGATAATTTGAAACGCACGCTGTTGCGCGTTTGTCGCGACACGTTGCTGCTGGTCCCGTTCGGCCGGACAGTCGAACGCATGTGGGCCGAGAGTGCTGAGAGCGCGGCGGACGAATTTGCAGCGCGTCAGAGTGCTGACGCCGCTTTGAATCTCGCCTCGGCTTTGGTGACGATTGCGAAGATGGTTCCGGTGGGCGCGCGCGCCGACGTGCCGCTTGGCGCTTATCTCGTGGGCGCGGAAGAAACGCAGGGAGTTAAATCGCGAATTCGCAGGCTGATCGAAATGGCCTCGAACACTTCGCGGAAACCGAAGCGCGGCTCTTTGTCGAACTTATTACCAATTGGAAGTCTGATCGCCTTCACCCTCATCGCGGCCATCTGCGCCAGCAATCCGAAAATTCTGCTCGGCGTGCACGATGTTCTGGAAGTAGCCGTTAGTCTGCTGGGTTAGGCTGCTTTCTGATTCGCCAGCGGTCTGCGCAACCAAATGAATAATCCCGCGGCCGCCAGTTGCGCGACCATGCCGAACACAACCAGCGCTACCAGTGAGAAATCGTAGAGCACGCCCATCGTTACGCTCCCCAGAAACCACAACACGCCGTAAACCGCATTGAAGGCGCCGAACGCAGTGCCTCGCTTATTCATCGATACGACTTGCGAGATTCCCGAACGCAAGGTTGCGTCTTGCGCTCCCAGCCCGACGGCCCAGCACGCGACGCTGACGTAGACTCCGGCGGCGCCTCCCAGAAAACCAAACGGCAATGCGAGCAGGGACACGACAATGCCGAGGGCAATGATTTGAATTCCGTAGCGATCGAACATTCTGCCGAAGATAAGGGCAGTCAGCCCGTTGACGCCCATGGCCCCGGCATATAGCAACGGAATTATCTCGGGCTTGGTGAGTGAGTTTTTCTGAAAGTGAAACGCGAGCAATGGAAAGTCAACGAACCCTAACGCGAGCAATCCCGCGGCCCCCACATAAATCCAAAACACCTGCGGCAGATTTTTTTTCGCTTGAGCCGGTGGCGGCGTCGCATGTTTCGATCTGGCCGCTTTAGCGAACAGAAGCGAAACGAAAGCTCCGGCCGCCGGCAGAGCCAGCCACAGAAACGCTGGTCCAAAGTGATGAGTCCGGGCGACAGAGATCGCGACAAAGACCGGCCCCAGCACCGCTCCCGTCTGGTCCATCGCCGCATGCAATCCGAATCCTGATCCATGGCCGACGACTTCGGTCGCTTCCGACAGCAACACGTCACGCGCAGGCCCGCGCAAACTCTTGCCCGTTCGTTCAGCGATGACGAGTAACGCCGCCGCCTGCCAATTCCCGGCGAACGCAAGTCCGGGCACGACCACCAGATTCAGAAAATAACCCAGCGTCGTAATGGTCCAGTACGCGCGCGTCCGATCTGCGAGCCGTCCCGAAAAATATCTGAGACTCGCCGCGATCATCTCTCCCAGGCCCGCGATGATGCCGACTTGCGTTGCGCTCGCGCCCAGGTCTTTGAGCAATGGCCCAATGACACTGTGCGCGCCTTCGTAAGTCATGTCAGCGAACAAGCTGACAAAACCCAGCGCGATGATGAATCGAAATGCGCTCTTTCTTTCCTGACTTGTGTAGGCCAAAAGATTATCCGTATCCGAGGATTTCTATTACCGACAAACAACCGAGCACCAGCAACAAACTGACTCCGACATAACGGATCACCGCCGGCGAAACGCGATCGTGAATCCAGCGACGAATGCCGGCGCCCAGAAAAGCCGCCAGCGATCCTTTCGTGACCATCGCCGCGACCGCACCCAGCCAGACTATCAACCCCCAATGATATTTCGCGGCCATGGTCGCCGCCGTCACCTGGCCCACGTCGCCCCACTCTGACAAGAAGATTGCCGCAAAGGAAATCATCGCCGCTTTGTGTGCCTTCTGCTGGTCGCGTTCTTTGCGGTACTGGTCGTCTTTCCGCCACAGCGTGATGGCGACGCCGATAAAACTGATCGCGGTGATCGCGGCGACCAGGTACTTTGGCAATCTGGAAATCGCCTCGCCAATCAAGACCGCGACACCCATCTTCGCCATGAAAGCCGCCGCCATGCCAATCATGATCGGCATGGTGCGATAGCGCGAGGCCAACACACCCGTCGTGTACAGCAGTTTGTCGCCGACAATTT
>DATANL010000517.1:0-6193 GCA_036266295.1 Pyrinomonadaceae bacterium
TGCGGAATTTGATTTCCGAAGATGCCATCGCGGCGCATCGCGACCGCGCGCTCACTCCGGACAAACCTGTCATTCGCGGCACGGCCCAAAATCCCGACGTCTTTTTCCAGGCGCGTGAAGCAGCCAATCCGTTTTATGACGCCTGCGCGGACATCGTCGAGCGAAAGATGAATCTGCTCGCCGAACGCACCGGTCGCCAATACCAATTGTTCGAATACGAAGGCGACCCCGCGGCCGAACGAGTAATAGTAATCATGGGCTCGGGCGCCGAAACTGTGCAGGAGACTGTCGACGAACTCTGCGCTGCCGGCGAGAAGGTCGGGGTGATGAAGGTCCGTCTCTACCGTCCATTCAGCGAGAGCCGGTTTCTCGCAGCGCTGCCGAACACCGTTAGTGCGATCGCTGTGCTGGATCGCACTAAAGAACCTGGCGCGCCCGGCGATCCGCTCTATCTCGACGTCGTGACTGCTCTGGCCCAGGCGCGCGCGTGGGCGGAAAGCCCGCTCGCCGTCGAGCCGCGCGTTGTCGCGGGCCGTTACGGCCTGTCGTCGAAAGAGTTCACGCCGGCAATGGTCAAATCAGTTTTTGACGAACTGGCGAAGGACAAACCGCAAAGACACTTCACGCTGGGCATTGTCGATGACGTCACGCACCTCTCGCTCGCCTGGGACCAATCGTTTCGCACAAAATCAGATGACGTATCGACTTCACTGTTCTATGGCCTGGGCGCAGATGGCACGGTCGGCGCCAACAAGAATTCGATCAAGATCATCGGCCAGGAAACGGATCGCTTTGTCCAGGGCTACTTCGTCTACGATTCAAAGAAGTCAGGCGCGATCACCATCTCACATCTGCGCTCGAGCCCGCGTCCGATTCGCTCGGCTTATTTGATCGAAGAAGCCGGATTTGTCGCCTGCCATCAGTTCGAATTCATCGACAAGATTGACGTGCTCGAACACGCCGCGCCGGGCGCAGTGTTTCTGCTGAACGCGCCGGCCCTGAATGCAGCAGATGGGGCCACCGAGGTTTGGGATCGACTGCCGAGTGAAATGCAGCAGCAGATGATCGAAAAACAGATTCGCTTTTTTGCGATCGATGCTTACGCGCTCGCGAAGCAGGTCGGCATGGGCGGGCGCATCAACACGATCATGCAGACCTGCTTCTTCGGCATCTCAGGCATTCTGCCGAAGGACGAAGCGATTGCGCACATCAAGAAATCGATCGAGAAGACCTACGGCAAACGCGGGCCGGAAGTCGTGAAGCGGAATTGCGAAGTGGTCGATCTGTCTCTCGCTCAGCTGCACGAAATCCCGGTCCCGACCTCTGTCACGGCAACGCGTTCGCGCCCGCCAATCGTTTCCGAACTGGCGCCCGATTTTGTGCAGAAGATCACGGCCGTCATGCTCGCCGGCAAAGGCGATCTGCTGCCCGTCAGCGCCTTCACCGTCGACGGCACCTGGCCGGTGGGAACTGCAAAATGGGAAAAGCGAAATATCGCACTCGAAATTCCCGTGTGGGACCCGAAGGTTTGTATTCAATGCAATCAGTGCGCGCTGGTCTGTCCGCACGCGGCGATTCGCGCCAAGGTTTATGACGAATCATCGATGGCTGGTCCACCGGAAACTTTCAAGTCGACCGCGTACCGGGCCCCTGAATATAAAGGCAAGCTATTCACGATTCAGGTCGCGCCCGAAGACTGCACCGGCTGCAACCTGTGCGTCAACGTATGTCCCGCGAAGGACCGAACAAATCCTAAACACAAAGCCATCAACATGGCGCCCCAGGCCCCGCTCCGAAATGCCGAGCGCGTGAACTATGACTTCTTCCTGAAGCTGCCTGAGTTGGATCGCACCAGTGTCACGCGTCTCGATCACAAAGGTTCGCAGTGTCTCGAACCGCTGTTCGAGTACTCGGGCGCGTGCGCCGGTTGCGGCGAGACTCCTTACCTGAAGATGCTGACGCAGCTCTTTGGCGATCGCTTGATGATTGCCAATGCCACCGGGTGCTCTTCGATCTACGGCGGCAATCTACCGACCACGCCCTACACCACGAACGCGGACGGCCGTGGACCGGCGTGGTCCAATTCACTGTTCGAAGACAACGCCGAATTTGGTTTTGGTTTTCGCCTCGCGATTGATGCGCACATCAGCGCGGCGCGAGTGCTGCTTGAACATCTGGCTCCCAAGATCGGCGATTTTCTAACTTGGGAGCTCATCAATGCCGATCAGAGCAACGAAGCCGGAATCGGCGCGCAGCGTGAACGAGTAAGGGCGTTGCGCGAACAGCTGGCCGAAATCAATTCTGCCGAGTCGCGTCGTCTCAATCAGTTAGCCGACTATCTGGTGAAGAAAAGCGTCTGGCTCGTTGGCGGCGACGGCTGGGCTTACGACATCGGTTACGGCGGTTTGGACCACGTCCTGGCGAGTCACAAGAACGTCAACATTCTGGTGATGGACACTGAAGTCTATTCCAACACCGGCGGCCAACAGTCGAAAGCAACGCCGCTCGGCGCGTCAGTAAAGTTTGCCGCCGGCGGCAAAACGGTCGGCAAAAAAGACCTCGGGCTGCTGGCGAACATGTACGGTCACGTCTATGTCGCGCGCGTCGCCTTCGGCGCGAAGATGGCGCAAACCGCACAGGCGTTTCTCGAAGGTGAATCGTACGACGGGCCATCGCTGATCATTGCCTATAGCCCCTGCATCGCCCACGGATACGACCTGGCCAACGGCGTCGCGCAGCAGAAGTTGGCCGTTGAATCAGGAGTGTGGCCGCTTTATCGATTCGATCCGAGGCGCCTCGAAAAAGGCGAGCCGCCGCTCAAACTCGACTATGGCCCACCGAAACCGACGGTGGCCGAGTACATGCGCAACGAATCACGCTTCCGGGTGGTCGAACGCGCCGATCCGGCGCGGTACAAATACTTTCTTGAAGAAGCGCAGGCCGCGGCGACGCGTCGCTACGCCGGCTATCAACAGCTCGCTCAAATCACTCTGCCGGCGCGAACCAAAGCTGCGGTCGACGGAAATGGCGACGCCGGCAGCAACGGGAACACCGGCGGAAATGGTGAGGTGAAACAATGAATCTCACAACGACTTACCTGGGAATGAAGCTGCCGCATCCGCTGATCGTAGGCGCCGCCGGGCCTTTGACTGACGACCTCGATTCGGTCAGGCAACTCGAAGATGCAGGCGCGGCCGCTTTGGTGTTGCGCTCGCTTTACGAAGAAGAGACGACCGGCGAGCAAATGTCTGCCTATTTTTACAGCGACAGTCACGGCGGTTCGTCGGCTGAAGCGGACACTTATTTTCCGGATCCTTTATTGGCGCCCGGCCCGGACGAATATCTGGAGCACTTGCAGCGCGTGAAAGGCGCCGTGGCGATTCCGGTGATTGCCTCGCTCAACGGAGCGACGCGCGGTGGTTGGACGTCGTACGCGAAATTGTTGGAACAGGCCGGCGCTAATGCGATCGAACTGAATCTTTATCACTCGGCCAGCGATGCCGCGCTGAGCGCCGCCGAAGTCGAAGGCCAGATGATCGAAATCGTTCGCGACGTAAAGCAGGCAACACAGATTCCGATCGCGGCCAAACTTTCAACGCGCTTCACGGCGTTTGCGAACTTCGCTTTGCAACTGGACGCGGCCGGAGTCGACGGCTTCGTTCTCTTTCACCGATTTCACAACGTCGATATCGACGTGCTCGAGTACGACGTGCTCCGTTCGCTCTCGTTGTCTGATTCATCCGAACTGCAGGTGGGATTAAGAGGCGTGGCGGTGCTCTCAGGCAGAGTCAACGCATCGCTCGCCGTGACCGGCGGAGTTCACACGTCGCTTGATGTGGTTAAGGCAACGATGACCGGCGCGCACGCGTGCCAGTTGGTCTCATCTTTGATTGCGAATGGTCCGGGGCACATCGGCACGCTGCTTACGGGACTGCATGAGTGGATGAAAGAGAACGATTGGGAATCGCTCGAAGAGATGCGCGGCAACATGAGTTTTCATCGCGTGCCCGATCCGGGTGCGTATGAACGCGACGCGTTCCGGCGAATGTTTCGATGACGGCCACAGAGGCACAGAGACACAGAGATAATCAACAAGACATGATCAGCAGTTTTCAACCTTCTTTCACTTCAGTCTCTGTGACCTCTGTGTCTCTGTGGCAAATCAATCTTGGAAACAATCTATGGACGACTTTGCTTTAGTTCTAAACGCAGGCTCGTCGAGCCTGAAATTTTGTGTCTTCCAGCGTCCCGATGGGGAGAGGTGGAGGCTGGGAGCACGAGGCCAGATAGAGGGCATCGGGACATCGCCCCGACTGTCCGTCAAGGACGAGAACCTCCGGAAGGTGGCCGACCAACAGTTAGACACCTCCACTGTCCAAAACGGACGCGACGCGATCGGTGCCCTCGCACTCTGGCTTAGATCTCATTACGCCGGCGCGCGAGTGCTCGGCGTGGGCCATCGCGTGGTCCATGGCGGCGCGAAGTTCACCAGGGCGGTAGTGATCACGCCAGAGATTGTGAATGAGCTGAAGGAATTGATTCCGCTTGCGCCTCTGCACCAACCGTACAATCTGGCGGCCATTGAGGCCGTTGAAGAAAGACTGCCGGGCGTGCCCCAGGTCGCCTGCTTCGATACGAGCTTTCATCGAGATCATGCGCCGGTTGCCGATCTAATTCCGCTGCCGCGCGAAGTCTGTAAAGGCGGACTCCAGCGCTACGGCTTTCACGGCCTCTCTTACGAATACATCGCTGCACATTTGCCTGAGGTCGCACCCGACATTGCCAAAGGAAGAGTGATAGTCGCGCACCTCGGCAGCGGCGCGAGCCTCTGCGCTTTGAAAGAGGGCAAGAGCGTCGACACCACCATGGGCTTCACCGCCGTCGAGGGTCTGTGCATGGGCACGCGGCCCGGCAGTATCGATCCCGGCGCGGTGCTCTATCTCTTTCAGAACCTCGGGCTCTCGGTCAAAGAGGTCGAGACGATTCTCTACAAAAAGTCCGGGCTGATCGGAATTTCGGGCATCAGCAATGACATGCGCGACTTGCTCGGGCGCGAAGAGCCCGACGCCAGGCTAGCGGTCGATTACTTCATTTATCGCATCGCCAAAGAGATTGGCGCTCTGGCGGCGGCCCTCGGCGGCGTGGATGCATTCGTGTTCACGGCCGGCATCGGAGAAAACTCAGCCGAGATTCGCCGCAGAGTTTGCGAGTCGTCGGCATGGCTCGGCATTGAACTCGACGACAACGCCAATCAGCAAAGAGCAGATCGAATCTCGACCCTGCAAAGCAAAATTTCAGTTTGGGTAATCCCGACTAACGAAGAGCTGATGATCGCGCTGCACACCGGCGAGTTGCTGGGACTGCGATCACAAACAGCCGAACAAGCAGCATAAAAGGAGAGCAAGGATGGCCAGTCCGACAGCAACATTGGAAGTTCCCAGCGATAAAACCTCAGCGTGGAAAGGATTCACCGAAGGTCTCTGGCAGAAGGAGATCAATGTCCGTGATTTTATCCAACAGAATTACACGCCCTACGACGGTGACGAGTCGTTTCTGGCGCCGGTCACCGAACGGACCAAAAAGATTTGGAAACAACTAAACGCACTGTTCATCGAAGAGCGCAAGAAAGGCGTGCTGGAGATTTCGCAGATTCCCAGCGCCATCACTTCACACACGCCCGGCTACATCGATCGCGACAACGAGATCATTGTGGGACTGCAGACTGAAAGTCCGCTGCGTCGATCGATTATGCCGCAGGGCGGCTTTCGCATGGTCCTGAGCGCGCTGAAAACTTACGGCTATGAACCCGACCCGCAGGTCGTCGAGACCTTCACGAAGTATCGCAAGACCCACAACGACGGGGTGTTCGATGCCTACACGGCAGACATTCGCGCATGTCGCAGCTCGCACATTCTCACCGGGCTGCCCGACGCTTATGGACGCGGACGAATCATCGGTGACTACCGGCGCGTTCCGCTCTACGGCGTCAAGCGTCTGATCGAAGAGAAGCAAAGAGAGAAAGCGGACCTCGATCCGGAGATGTCGACTGACTCGATTATTCGCGATCGCGAAGAATTGAGCGAACAGATTCGCGCCCTGAAAGAAATGCAGCAGATGGCTGCGGGTTACGGTTTCGACGTTTCGCTGCCCGCGACCACCGCCAAAGAAGCGGTCCAATTTCTTTACCTTGCCT
>DATANL010000518.1:0-2421 GCA_036266295.1 Pyrinomonadaceae bacterium
CCGGATGATGCAAGGGAAAATTGCCGAGAACACCGCGCTAGCCAACGAAGCGAGAGCCAAAGCTGAAGCGGCACAGGCGACGGCTGATGCGGCATTCAAAGATGCAGCCCTGGCCAACAATCGGATCAATGGTCTGGACGAGTACGAAACCGTCAAGATGATTCCCATATTGTTCAAGCTTAACAGCGCCGTTTTGGATCCAACCGCAAAGAAGACGATCGATGAAGCGGCGGCGTGGGCGAAAGAGGAAAAGAAAAAGGGTAACGCTAACGGATGGCTGGTGCAGGTAGTCGGATTCGCAGACACAACCGGGAAGACCACCAAGAACCGGAAGTTGAGCGAAGCCCGCGCAAATGCGGTGATTCAGTACCTGGTGCTGCGACACGGCATGGATCTGCGCCGCTTGGTGCAACCATTCGGATACGGCGAGAACAATCCGGTCGCCGATAACAAAACCGCCAAGGGCCGGGCCCAGAATCGCCGCGTGGAGATCAAGGTCCTGCAGAACAAAGGCATCGCCATGAAGGGTAACTAAGACGCGCGTACTTTATTAGCAGCACGTCTTTCACCTTAACGTTGCGGCTCCGGACTAACTGTTCGGGGCCGCAGCTTTTTTGGCGCTGGCGCCAGGCTTCTTGCGCCCCACGCCTCATCGCCGTACGATCTTGATCAGCAGGGACCATGTTGATTAAGAAGAGCACGGACGTCAGATCAGGTGAGATAACGGACGAAAAGGTTTATCTAAACCGGCGGCTGTTCATGCGCGGCGCGATACTCGCAGGATCGGTCGCCGCCACCGGGTTCATCTATCGCAAATTAAACCCACCGGCTGCTGCAGTTCCCAACGGTCAAACCATTCAAGTTGCCGATCACAACTCGCCTGCCGGGGGTGCGAATGGATTTACCACCAGCGAAGCGCGGACCTCGCTGCAAGACATCACCAACTACAACAATTTTTACGAGTTCGATACGAGCAAACGAGGGGTGGCTGTGGCGGCGAAGGGTTTCGTCACGCGTCCCTGGAGTGTTTCGGTCGAAGGTCTGGTCAACAAGCCGAAGGTATTTGATCTCGACGAGCTACTGAAAATCGAGCAGGAAGAGCGCGTCTATCGGCTGCGTTGCGTTGAAGGATGGTCGATGGTCATTCCGTGGATCGGCTTTCCGTTGGCAAAACTTTTGGACCAGGTCGAACCGAATTCGCAGGCAAACTTCGTGGCGTTCCAAACATTGCTCGATCCAAAACGGATGCCTTACCAACGGACGTCGGTGCTTGAATGGCCGTACGTCGAAGGCTTGCGCCTTGATGAGGCGATGCATCCACTGACGATCCTGGCGACCGGTTTGTACGGACAGACGCTGCCGCCGCAGGATGGCGCGCCGATTCGTCTGGTCGTGCCCTGGAAGTACGGATTCAAAAGTATCAAATCGATCGTGAAGATTAGTCTGGTCGCGGAACAGCCGCCGACCACCTGGAACATCGACGCGCCCAATGAGTACGGCTTCTATTCGAACGTGAATCCGAATGTCGATCATCCGCGCTGGAGCCAGGCGCGCGAGCAACGCATCGGCGAATTCAGCGGCCGCGCGACCTTAATGTTCAATGGATATGGCGAACAGGTCGCGCATCTATATGACGGCATGGATTTGCGAAAGTACT
This sequence comes from Pyrinomonadaceae bacterium, assembly GCA_036266295.1. Taxonomy (GTDB): domain Bacteria; phylum Acidobacteriota; class Blastocatellia; order Pyrinomonadales; family Pyrinomonadaceae; genus UBA11740. Next base: position 1,658 of record DATANL010000518.1, read on the forward strand.
ACTGAGACGGTAAGCAGTGAGCAGTGAGCAGTAAGCACTGAGTAGCTTCCAGAAAGAGTTCGCCGAAATTGGCTAACTGCTCACCGCCCACTGCTCACCGCCCACTGAAATGAAAGACACTCGCTTCGCCAAACTTGTTCTGGTAATCAACGGGCTCGTGCCGCTCGTCCTTTTGCTTTGGGATGTGTGGCAGCGACGCGCGGGCGCCAACCCTACGCAGTTCGTGACACACACGACCGGAGTGCTCGCGCTGGTTTTCCTCACCGCCTCGTTGGCCGTGACGCCCGTACGCAGAGTCACCGGTGCAAACTGGTTGGTGACGCTACGGCGTGCGCTAGGTCTGTTCGCTTTCTTTTATGGTTCGTTGCACTTGCTGACCTATGTTGCCTTCGATCGCTTCCTCGACTTGAAGAGCGTCCCCGCAGATATGTTCAAGCGGCCCTTCATCGCAATCGGCATGTTGGCGTTGTTGTTGATGGCTCCGCTGGCCTTTACTTCAACGAACCGGATGGTGAAGCGTTTGGGTGGCAAGGCCTGGGGCCGCCTGCACCGGATTGTTTATTTAGCGGGAGTGGCCGGAGTCGTTCATTACTGGATGCTGGTAAAGGCGGACACGCGACTGCCGTTGACGTTTGCGTTTGTGCTTGCGGTCTTGCTGGGATATCGAGTGCTAATAAGATTTGCGCCGCCCCGTGTTCTAACGCCATGACGGGACACAAGATTCGCAATTGCGCTACGCGATCAATTCCTTGACGACCCGTCCG
>DATANL010000519.1:0-2987 GCA_036266295.1 Pyrinomonadaceae bacterium
TCAAAATTCTTTTGGGACGCCGTGGCACTCCATCACAGTTATGCAACCGGCGGTCACGGCAAGGATGAATACTTCGGCCCACCCGATCAACTCGCCGAGCGCGTAGATGGACGGACCAACGAGAGCTGCAACGTCTACAACATGCTCAAGATGACGCGACGTTTGTTCGCGATTCATCCCGAGATTAAGTACGCCGAGTTTGAAGAGCGGGCCTTATTTAATCACGTGCTCAGCTCGATCGATCCCGAGGACGGGCGCACCTGTTACATGGTGCCGGTCGGGCGCGGCGTGCAGCACGAGTATCAGGACATGATGCGCGGCTTCACTTGCTGTGTCGGCAGCGGCATGGAAAGCCACGGTCTGCACGGCGATGGCATTTACTACGAAGCGGGTGACAAGTTGTGGGTGAATCTCTACGCGCCCTCAACCGCGAAGTGGCAATCAGCCGCCGTCGACATTTCAATGGATACAACTTTTCCTGAAGGTGACGCTGCGACGCTAAAGATTTCCACTCCGAAAGCGAAACAGCTCACCCTCGCGCTGCGTCGCCCGTCGTGGGCGGGAGATGGATTCGCCATCAAGGTTAACGGCGTCGCGGTGAAGAATATTTCGAAGCCGGGTTCTTATGTTGACGTGAAGCGGACCTGGAAGAACGGTGACACCGTCGCGTTGACCTTACCCAAGACTCTGCGAATCGAAGCGACGCCTGATGTGCCCACCCGTGTAGCTTTGATGTGGGGACCTTTGGTGCTGGCCGGTGATTTAGGACCGGAACGTGAACGTCGCGGCGGCGGCGGCTCAGCGATGGGACCGATTCCATCGTTTGTCTCCGGCGGCGCGGTGACGGATTGGTTGAAACCTGCTGCGGACAGGCCGGGTAATTTTCACGCCGTGGGTCGCGACAACGACGACCAGGCACGCGAGGTCGATCTGGTTCCCTTCTATCGCCTTCACCGGCGCACTTATACGATCTACTGGGACGTCTACAACGCCGCCGGATGGCGCGAGAAACTCGCTGAGATCGGATTAGAACGCGAACGGCAGCAGAAGCTCGAAGCTGCGACGATCAGTTCTCTGCAACCGGGCGATATGAATAACGAGAAGGAATTTAATCAGCAGGGTGAAGACACAACCATCGAGCGCGCGTCGGGGCGCGCTGGACGACGTGGCCGGAAATGGTTTTCGTTCGACTTGCCGGTTGAACCTGCCAATTTGTTGGCGCTGGTAGTGACTTATAACACCGAGCAGCGGCCGAAACGCTCAGCTGAAATTCTGATCGATGGTCAGCGAATCGGCGAGCAAGCCATAGAAGGAAGTCCAAACGGCAGCGCCGTCGGTCGCTTCTTCGACGTCGATTACAAAATTCCCTCAGAGTTGATTAAGGACAAACGGAAAGTCACCGTACGGTTTCAAGCGACAGCTGGAAGCGAGATTCCCACCGTCTTCGGGGTTCGCACGATCCGCGCCGAGGCTGATCGATAGAAGGCCACAGAGGCACGGAGACACAGAGAAATGCACATTGGAATAAGACATGAGGCACTAACGAAATCATTTTCGTTTATTGCCCTTCTTTTTCTCTGTGTCTCTGTGCCTCCGTGGCTAAGTTTCGCACAGCAACCAAGTCCGAGCCCTACACCACTCCCGCCAACACTTGGACTGGAACAAGGCTATCTGGAATTCGATACTCCGGAATTCAAACTGAAGCTCGTCAAAGCCTCGCAGACGATTGCGGCGCTCGAGCCGAAAGGCGCCGGCGGATTCGATTTCACGCCGGCCGATCGTCTGGAACGACGCGCCGCGAATGGTTTCCACCACCTCGGCGATCTGACGCTGCGTCTGCGCACCGGTAGCACAGGTGCATGGCAAAACTACGACACGGCCGCAATGCGCCAACCGGTTCAGGCGCTGCCGGCGTCAGGTCACACACTGGCCGTTGGTGATCTGGCGGCGACGCTCCCGGCCGATAGTCCAATTCAAATCACGCGTTCATGGCTGCTTGAAGATGGCCGTCTGGTCTTGCGGTTTGAGATCAAAATAAAACTGATGTGCCGGTGCAGATTGGTGCGCTGGGCATTCCGATGATCTTCAACAACATTCTCAGCGGGCGCAGTCTCAAAGAAGCTCACGAAAAATGTTCTTTCTTCGATCCCTACATCGGTCAGGACGCGGGCTATCTGCAAGTGACGCGGTTGAGCGGGCTGGGGCCGGCGCTGTTAGTGGCGCCTGAGGGCCAGACTCCTTTCGAGGCCTATCAACTGGTCAACGAGCCCGTGCGGCCTAACCAAACATTCGAAGGCGCCTTTGCGTGGATGGTCCACACGCAAGCGTACGCCGAAGATGAATGGAAAGGCGTCAATCAATGGAATCCGCCCACCGGTGAAACGATCGCGCCCGGCGCCACGAAAACTTATGGCGTCAAGTTTCTACTGTCCGATCAAATTCGTAACCTCGAAAAAACTTTGATTGCCAATCACCGGCCCGTGGCGGTCGGCGTTCCTGGCTACGTGTTACCGATGGACATGGACGCTCGTCTTTTTGTGAAATCTCCGCAGAAGGTCCGTGAGATGATGGTTGATCCTCAAGGCGCGATCACAGTTCGTGTGGACAGACCACAAAATGAATGGACAAGCTTTACTCTACGAGGCAAGACCTGGGGCCGCGCACGTCTAATCATCAATTATGAAGATGGGTCGAAGCAGTCAATCAGTTATTACGTCATCAAGCCTGAATCGCAGGCCGTAGCCGACCTCGGGCAGTTTCTCTTCACCAAACAATGGTTCGACGATGCCGGCGATCCGTTTCATCGCGCGCCGTCTGTGATCAGTTACGATCGCGAAACCAACCGGCAGGTCGCGCAGGACAGCCGCGCCTGGATTGCCGGACTGGGCGATGAGGCCGGCTCAGGTTCGTGGCTGGCGGCGGCAATGAAAGAGTTCGGCCAGCCCCGCAAAGAAGAGATCACCAAATACGAGCAATTCATCGACAAG
>DATANL010000520.1:0-1556 GCA_036266295.1 Pyrinomonadaceae bacterium
CGCGCAAAGGCATTACCCAACCGGGGATCAACGTCCGTCGCGCGCAACCGTTCGAGATTACGCCCGTCCGGGAATTCATCAGGAATAGTTTTTCCGGCGCCTGGGCGGACGAAGTTTCGGTCGGCTTTGCCAACAAACCAGTGACGGTCTTCATCGCGACCAGCGACGGCCGCGTGATCGGGTTCGCCGGATACGAATGCACGCGCAAGGCATTCTTTGGCCCGACCGGCGTGGCCGAAAGCGAGCGAGGCCGCGGAATTGGCAAGGCACTGCTGCTGGAATCGCTCTGGGGCTTGCGCCAACTTGGTTACGTCTATGGAGTCATCGGCGCTGCTGGCCCGGTCGAGTTCTATCAGCAGGCCGTCGGCGCGATAGTTATCCCTGACAGCGAACCGGGAATTTATACTGACCTCTTGAAATAGATCTTCGATGAAATCGAACCCTTCGATCAGCGAACTCGCGCGGGTGATGGCGGCCGGCAAAAGGTCGAGAACCATGCGGCGCCCTCCCGGACCGAAAGGCACACCGGTCATGGGCGTGATGCGCGAATTTAATCGGGACTCGCTCGGCTTCATTGAACGCGCTCAGCGCGACTATGGCGATGTCGTCTGGATGCGCTTTCTCTATGTGCCCGCCCTGTTCCTCTACCACCCGAACGAGATTGCCTACGTCCTCTCAACCAACCCGAAGAATTTCCGCAAATCGATGTCATTGCGTTCGAATTTCTTTCAAACTCTGGTTGGGAATGGCTTGCTGACCAGTGAAGGTGAAGAGTGGAAGCGCCAGCGCCGGCTTTCATCGCCGGCGTTTCATCGTCATCGAATCTCGGCGTACGCCGACACAATGGTGGATTACTCTCGCCGTTTGATTGAGAGCTGGCAGCCCGGCGAAGCGCGCGACATGCATCGTGAAATGATGCGGCTGACGCTCGAAATTGTGGTGCGCTGTTTGTTCAGTGCCGATGTTTCGAATGATGTCGATCATGTGGGCGAGACGTTGAATGAGCTGGTTAAGCCTTTTGCCGCGCAGGCAACCTTGAAATGGATTCTCGATAACCGGCTGCCCACGCCGGCGCATCTGCGTTTTCAAAAGTTCGCCCGGCGAATTGATGAGGTGGTTTATCGAATCATCGCCGAACGGCGGGCCAGCGGAAAGGATGAAGGCGATCTGCTTTCCATGCTGCTGGCGGCGCGCGATGAAGACGGCAGTCAGATGAGCGACCAGCAACTGCGCGATGAAGTGATGACGCTGTTCCTCGCGGGACATGAAACCACGGCACTCACGCTCTCCTGGTCATGGTATTTGCTGGGAAGACATCCGGAGGCAGACAAGAGATTTCATCGAGAGCTTGACGAAGTGCTCGGCGGACGAGCACCGGTGATGGCCGACTTGCCGAAATTAAAGTACACAGAGCAAATCGCCAAAGAATGCATGCGGCTCTATCCGCCGGCCTATGGACTTGGCCGCGAAGCGATCGCTGACTGCGAAATCGGCGGCTATCCCGTCCCGTCCGGAACACAGGTCTTCATGTTTCAGTGGGTGACGCAGCGCGACGC
>DATANL010000521.1:0-6102 GCA_036266295.1 Pyrinomonadaceae bacterium
ATCCGGAATACGAAACACACCCGGGATGCCCGGCTCTGCGCCCCAACGGCGCGGATCGCCCGTTAGCGTCAACACGCCTGCGGTGCCGCCGTGATACGAGCGATAACGCGCGCCGATTTTGTGACGGCCGGTGACCAGGCGCGAGATGCGAATCGCGTTTTCGTTGGCCTCGGCGCCACCGTTAGTGAAGAAGAACGTGTCGATATCGCCGGGCGTTATTTCTGCGAGCTTCTGGCCCAGGCGCGCGCGCACGTCGGTGGCCATGAATGGATTTGCATAGGCGAGCCTCTCTGCCTGTTCCTTGATGGCGCGAATCACCCGCTCGTCGCTGTGCCCGATGTTGACGCACATCAACTGGCTGTTGAAGTCGATGAAGCGCTTGCCTTCGGGGGTCCAGAAATAGATGCCTTTGGAACGCTCGACCGGGATCGGATCAACCGCAGATTGCGCTGACCATTCAAAGAGTGTGTGGCGGCGGCAGAGTTCGACAATCTCTGCGCCCGACAATGTTTCGGTTGCAACAGTCATAGTATGGGCGATGCTATTAGAAAAGGTGTGGCTTTGACAATCAGCGACGGGCAAAACCCGGAGGCGGGCAGGCCGTCGAATTGGGCTTTTAGTTGAACTGACGCAGGGAGGCGCGGAGCGCCGAGATGTAATAGCCCCGACCGTGAGGTCGGGGTGCACATCGCCTCCAAAATGATTGAGGCCCGAAGGGCCGACATGATCATTTCGGTCCTTCGGACCTCCGCGGCTCGCTAAACACGCTAACCCCGACCTGACGGTCGGGGCTATTACATCTCGGCGCTTCGCGCCTCCCAACCGGAACCAGAGCCGGCGATTCCTCAAGAACGGGTTCGGCAGTGAAATAAATATTGGGACAGCTGTCGATTTTCCGTCGCCCCAACGACTATAGGACAAAAGAACGACGAGCTACGGTTCCTGAGTCGACGGTACGGCGAAGCACAAACATTGAGAGAACTGTATGAACGTACAAGCACAAATCCGAAAGCATATTAGTAGCCAACCTGAACCAAAACGCAGCGACATGGAAGCGTTGCACCGCATGATTCTCCAGGTAATGCCGGCATGCAGGTTATGGTTCCTTGATGGTAAGGACAGTGAAAATAAAACCGTTTCTAATCCTAATATTGGATATGGACTTCAAACCATGAAATATGCTGACGGAACAACCAGAGAGTTTTATCAAATTGGTTTGAGCGCAAACAAAAGCGGAATCTCTGTCTACATCCTGGGTATCGAAGACAAGAAATACCTGGCCCGGACATATGGAAAAGAGCTCGGCAAGGCGAGCGTGACCGGGTATTGCATCAGGTTCAAAACTCTCAAAGACATAAACATTGAAATTCTGGAAGCGGCAATACGAGACCGGGGGCTAAGGACAACATGAGAAACATAATCTTCGCAATCAACACTACGCTGGATGGCTGCGTCGACCACGCCAGGCAAGTTGCTGATGACGAGACGCATGAATATTTTACGGACCTCCTGCGTGAGGTTGACCTGCTGGTCTTTGGGCGTATCACCTACCAATTGATGGTTCCGTTTTGGCCTGACGTCGCAAAAAATCAGTCGATGACAAAAGCATCGAACGAATTTGCGCGAACCTTTGACTCGATCGAGAAAATTGTTTTTTCACGATCATTAGACGGCGCTGAAGATAGGAACACGAGAATTGTTCGTACGAACCTTCGCGACGAAATCCTTAGATTGAAACAAGAGCCAGGCAAAAATATTCTGGTCGGCGGTGTGGATGTTCCTTCACAACTTATCGAGCTTGGTCTGGTGGACGAGTATCGTTTTGTCGTTGGGCCAGTCGTCGCAGGAGAAGGAAGACGGCTGTTGGAAGGTGTCGACCTGCGGGAGACCTTACAACTAAAACTGGTTGAGTCAAAGATTTTTGAATCAGGATGCGTGGCGCTCCGCTACTTGAAATAATTCGAAACGCTCACTATGGCGCGGAAGCAACTAGCTGTTCGTGACGGACTGTAACGCTTCCGGGAAACTGAATCTGCCTTCATAAAAAGCTTTTCCCACAATCACACTGTCGATGCCGCAATCGCCTGCGTCTTTCAGCCGCTTCAGATCTTCAAGTGAGGAGACTCCCCCGGATGCAGTTACCTTCAGTTTTGATTCAGTCGCGATTCTGCAGGTCTGTTCGATGTTTGGTCCGGTCAACATCCCATCGCGCTGGACATCGGTATAGACAATTCGTTCGACTCCGATCTCCGCTACTCGACGTGCGAGAGACACAGCAGTCAATGGCTCTTGTTTTTCCCAGCCGCGCGTGACCACCTGCCCTGCTTTAGCGTCAATACCAACCACGATCTGTGCTCGCGCGTAATCGACCATGGCTTTCAATTCTTCGATCGATTCCGCGGCGACGGTGCCTACCACCACGCGCGTGACACCGAGTGCAATCGCCTGCTCGACCGCTCGCATGCTGCGGAGTCCTCCGCCCATTTGGACGGGAACATTAATTGAGCGGATGATTCGGCCTAACGCTTCACGATTATTTGAGTTCTCTTCCGAGAAAGCTGCGTCCAGATCGACAACGTGAATCATTTGCGCGCCGGCTCGCGCAAAGCTCTCGGCGATCTGTACCGGATCACCATCGTAAACGGTGACGGCGTCTTTGCGACCTTGCGTGAGCCGGACGCATTTACCTTGTCGGAGATCGATGGCGGGAATGACCAGCATGAGAATCTAACAGGCTGATAAAAAACTAATTCCTAGCCACCGAGACACAGAGGGCGATGAAAATAGAAACGGGCATATTCAATAGCATTTCTGATTGTTTCTGCCTCCCCTTTCTCTGTGACTCTATGTCTCTGTGGCCGAGTTTCCTTCTTTCAGCACCTGCTAGGAGTTGCGGATAGTCTCCATCGTTTCCTGAAAGAGTGAACCGTTGGAAGAAACAGCATTTCCTCCGTGAATAGTGCGGCGGCCCTGCCAGTCCGTAAAAGTGCCGCCGGCTTCTTCGACGATTGGCAGCAACGACGCGCAGTCCCAAACATTCATCACGGGATCGAGCATAACATCGGCGCGACCGGTGGCTACCAGGATGTGCCCATAACAATCGCCCCAGGTGCGACGGGCAGATGCTTTTCGCTGCAGCGCTGCCGCAGCTCGACCAAATCCATACTGCTCACAGGTCCCAAAGTCTGTCGCCAGGAGCAGCGCGTCACTCAGCGATTGCGTCGCGGAGACTCGCGCGGGCGCGCCGTTCCAAAAACAACCCAGTCCGCGCGCCGCATAGACCAGCTCATCCAGCGCGGGAAGATTGACTACGCCGAGCACAGGCTCAGCTGCTACTTCCGCCGCGATCAGCACTCCGAATAATGGCACGCCATGAACGAACGAGTAGGTGCCGTCCAATGGATCGATTATCCATCGCCTATTCGACGTCCCGGGACGTTCGCCCTCTTCCTCTCCCAGAATTCCGTCATCAGGAAATGCGTGCTGGATGCTCTCGCGAATGAATCTTTCCGCTTCACGATCGGCGGCGGTAACCGGGGAACCGTCTGCCTTCCGCTCGACAGCCAACGACTGGCGGAAGTAGCGGCGCGTGATGTCGCCGGCTTCGCGGGCAACCGTTACCGCGAAATCCAGCAGGCTTTCCAGATTTGCGCCGCCTTCATTCATTCGCTGGCCACACCCTTTTCCTGGCGACGTCTGTTGAGTTCATCTTGCACTTCATCAAGCGAGACGCCACGTTCTACCAGCAGCACCAGCAAATGATAAAGCAGATCAGCAGTCTCAGAGACCAATGCGGACTTGGCTTCGTTCTTGGCCGCGATGATCGTTTCACTCGCCTCTTCGCCAATCTTCTTAAGTATTTTGTCCAGCCCCTCGGTGAACAGGTAAGTCGTGTACGAACCTTGCGGCAGCTCTTGTTTTCTGTTTTCGATGAGTCGGAAGAGATCTTCGAGAATAGCGCCGAGATGATGACGGAAATGCGGATCAATTTCCGCGCCCGCGAGATGCCGATAGAAGCAGGAGCGATTCCCCGTATGACAAGCTGGACCGGCGGGTTCAACCAGGACCACCAAAGCGTCGCTATCACAATCGCGCCGTATTTCGATCACGCGCTGCGTATTACCCGAGGTACTTCCCTTGCGCCAAAGTTCAGACCGCGAACGCGACCACAACCAGGTTTCGTTGGACTGTTGCGTGAGCTTGAGACTCTCGGCATTCATGTACGCGAGGGTGAGGACCTCATGAGTCCTGGCGTCCTGCACGATTGCCGGAACGAGGCCGCGCTCGTCAAATTTGATCTCTTCTAATTCTTTGCTCATCTCACTAACACTCGCTTTTCCCGCAAGTAATCTTTGATCTGCGCAATGCTGAATTCGCCGAAATGAAATAGCGACGCGGCCAGGACGGCACTGGCGCCGCCAGCGGTCAAAGCCCCGAAGAAATGTTCAGGCTTTCCCGCCCCGCCTGAAGCAATCACCGGAATTCGTACCGCGTCCGAAACCGCTCGCGTGAGTTCCAGATCATAACCTTCTCGCGCACCGTCACGATCCATACTGGTCAGCAGAATCTCACCCGCTCCGAACTGTTCACACAAGGCCGCCCACTCCAGCGCATCGCGTCCGACATTCCGGCGGCCACCATGAGTGAAGACCTCCCAGCCTTTTCCAGGATCGTTTGCGTCTCGACGGCGGGCATCGATGGCTACCACAATGCACTGGCTGCCAAAAATCTCGGCGCTCTCGGCAATCAGTGTGGGAGATTCCACGGCCGCCGTATTCAACGAGACCTTGTCGGCGCCGGCACGGAGGACGCCGCGAATGTCTTCCACCGATCGCAGACCTCCACCCACCGTCAAAGGGATGAAGACTTCATCGGCGACCCGCCTGACCATCTCGATCATGATGTCCCTTTGATCGGATGACGCCGTGATGTCCAGAAAGATCAGTTCATCTGCGCCTTGCGCGTCATAAGTCTTTGCCTGCGCCACGGGATCACCCGCGTCAACCAGCGACACAAAACGGATTCCCTTCACCACGCGACCGCGGTCGACATCGAGACAAGGAATAATTCTTTTCGCTAACATAGCGCCTCAGTCGCCCCAAACATTGAACCGCACGCGGCGGGCGAAGTTGCTTAGTAGTTTCTGGCCTACGGTCTGACTCTTTTCCGGATGAAACTGCACTCCACACAGATCACGCTGCGCCACGACCGACGCATAAGGAGTTCCATATTCTGTCTCGCCAAAGACGATCGTCTCATCAACCGGCTCGCAGTAATACGAGTGCACGAAATAGAAGAAGGCGCCGTCTTCAATCTCTTTCAACAGCGGATGTTTGCCTCGTTGACGAATCTGGTTCCAGCCGACTGCCGGCACGACCAGGTCATCTGAGAAACGGCGCACGCGGCCGCGCAGCAGACCGAGTCCAGCAGTCTTCCCAAACTCATCCGATTCTTCGAACAGCATCTGCATACCGACACACACGCCCAGCAGAGGTGTGCCCTGGGCCACACGCTCGCGCACCAGTTCGTCGAAGCCGCGGTCTGAAAGCGCCTTCATGCAGGCGGCAAACGCGCCGACGCCCGGAAGGACCAATCCTTTCGCATGACGAAGGATCGTCTGGTCGTCGCTGACTACGGCTTCATGACCGGCCGCGGCAAAAGCTTTCTCGACCGAGCGAAGATTGCCGACTCCATAATCGATGATGGCAATGTCCGGCATCACTTCTACAAAGAGCCTTTCGTACTTGGGACTCCTTTGATTCGCGCGTCGTGCGCAACTGCTTGTCGCAGCGCGCGCGCCGTCGCCTTGAAGCTGCCTTCGAGCATGTGATGGGTGTTGCGGCCCCGCAAACAATCGATGTGCAGATTGAAGTTTGCAGCTTCCGCCAGCGACCGCCAAAAGTGTTCCGCCAGTTCAACCGAGAAGTTTCCAATCGTCCGGCGACGAGTGTGGACTTCGTAAACCAGATAGAAACGGCCGGACAGATCGATTACCGAACGAACCAGCGCTTCATCCATCGGGACGATGGCTTCACCGAAGCGTTGAATGCCTCTCTTGTCACCCAGCGCCTCTTTCAAGGCCTGGCCCAGCGTGATGGCGAT
>DATANL010000522.1:0-3927 GCA_036266295.1 Pyrinomonadaceae bacterium
CCATGCGACGGGTTTCTCGATCGTTAGAACCGAGAATACTTTCGTCGTAAGGTTGGCCCGCGAAAACTTTGTTCGCTTCTTCGGCGGCGCGACTCACGCGCTCTTTCCGGCCGTTCTCGCCGGCTGTGACGATCGGCGGAACGTGGGCGAGACGCGTAGTCTCCGTCACTTCTTCGCCTTTGTCCGGATCGGCGGCCGTGACCGCGGCGACGACTGGTACTGCCTCTGCAACCGAAGTGGCCGGAACTGCGGCGGCCTTCGAAGTTGATTTCGTGACCGTCTTTACTCGCCGCGTGGCCTTCGCGCGCCGGCGTTGCATCAGCAGCAGCGCGATGATCAAAACCAGAATCGCAGCACCGATGGCGACTGGAATGGGATTCAACTGGGCCAACAACAACCAGTAACGTCCGCGTTCTTTGGCCCGCGTCCAAAAGTCTGCATGCGCGGCGGCGGGTGCTGCGGCCGGAGACGGACTGGCGGAATTGGCTGGACTCGCCGCACCTTGCAGCCCGGCCGCATTCGCCGGTCTCGGCGACGCGGTCGTCGAGGGCGACGCCAGCGGACTGGCAGCGGCATTTGCGGATCCAACAGATGAATTCGAATTGCCGGAGTTCGATCCAGCAGAATTCGCGTTAGCTCCCTTGCTCGATCCGTTCGCTGAGTTGGTGTTTCCGGATTTAGATTTGCTGTTCGAATTCGCAGATGAATTCGCGTTGTCGCGCGCCGACGAGTTCTTATTCGCGTTCTGGTTCCCGCGTTTATTTGCGTTGGAATCGAACGTGTCCCTTGACGGGAGAATACGATTATTCGAATTCGAGTTTGCCGATCGCACACCGCTGGTGTTTGACCACTGGAAATTGCGCGGGCGACTGAATGAGCCGGGCGTGTTGTTGCCGGCAACGGCGATGACGACGTCGAGCCGGTTGCCGTTCTGTTGCACGTGAGCGGTTGAGCCGGGTTGTAAGCGGAAGGCGAGAGTTGTGCTGCTCCCACTTCTTTGCGCGCTGACATCGGCAAAGCCGCGACCGCGCACAGCTTCGGCGCGCGGCACATCAGCAGCGGGAATCTTGACGTAGAACCGATCGCCGCGGCGGTAGGCTTCATAATCGGCCAGCGATTGATCGGAACTGATCGACACTCGCGAGCCTTCAGACGAATCGGCCGAGTGAATGGTCGCGATGTGATTCCGTTTTCCGCTGTTCGAATTATTTGAGTTGTTTGAGTTCGACGGATAAACCCTCTGGCCCACGATGGCTGAGGCCGTGAGCAGAGTTATCGCAGCCAATCTCAAGACTGAGGATGAGATGTGAAGAGAGCGGGGCTTTAGGTCCATCATGCTATTCATTGGGGCAACATCAACGAAAAAGCTGGCGAACTACGGGGAATTATGCAAGAACACGGCCTCATTGTCACTCACGTTCAAATCGTGGGTGACATTCAAATCGTTGGCGACGTTCAAATCAACCGAGGGCTGATCCTGATCAAGTTTGTAGAGCGCTTCGAGTATCGCGGTGCGAACATTTTCGGACAGGCTGTCACGCGCAGCTAACTCGCGAAGCTTCGGCACTACGCTGCTCTCGCCGGCCATGTTGAGCACGCGTACGGCGCAGAGACGAACTTCCTCATCACGATGATTCTCGATCGCGTCGACGATGGGCCCGGTCTCGTGAGCGCGCGCCAACAACGAAAACAGCGAGAAGGCTTCGTAAGCCTGACGGCGATCTTCGCTGGCGAGACGATCGACCGCTTGCGCGACGATGCCCGTCGCGACACAAGCCTGAGCGACCCTTTTCAGCAGATCCTGGTCTGCCGTTTCCAGCAAGCGAACGTAGGCGTCCGCCCGATCGAAATGAAGACTAGTCATCGTGCGGGCCGCAGCCGCGCGGACGATGCGCGACTCGTCGCCCAGCCCGATTAACACAGGACCAAAGACTGACTCGTGATCGATCGAGCCGAGGCTCGAGACTGCCGCAGCGCGCACTGACGGTTCACTGTCTTCGATCACCATCGAAGTCAAAGCCACAACTGCGGCCTGGACCGGATGCAGGGCCAATTCCTGGGCGACAGAAATTCTCGCCGCTTCCTCGGCGCCTGCCAAACTGGCTAGCGCCGTCTCCAGTTCCTGATCATCGTCTCCCGGCGGCAACTGTTCAAAGGAAACGAATCTTTCGTAACTGTCGGACGCTCCCGAACGATCGGATGACATGAAAGACCGTTCAGCCGTAGGGGCGTCGAGGAAGCTCAGCGTTTCGACCGAGCACGCACTCAACGTGTCACTCAACAACGTCGCCGGAATATCAGAATGGCGGCGCGCAATGTCTAACAACGCGCCGATGGCGGCCGGCATCTTCAACTGAGCCAGACTCGAGATGGCCTGGTTTCTCACCACCGGATCGGCATCGTGCAACGCTTCGATCAGGAACGGCAGCGATGCTGCAGATTTCATTTGACCCAGCGTACGCGCGGCGGAAGAGCGCTCCCAGGCGTCGCGACCCATTAACAACGTCGCGCTCTGACGCGCCACGAATCCGTATTCTTCCAAAGCCTGTTGCACGCAGCGATAGGAATCTGCCGAAACGTCGTCGGCTTCGAGAGCTTTGATCAATGAATTCTCGATCGCGCGGCGATCGTCCGGCGCTCGCGAAGACATCACGTCGCTACGATGCGGTTTACCCAAAACCAATTTGCCAACTTCCTGGTCGACGCGATACGCACCAAACGCAGGAACGGCCGGCTCGGCGACTCGTTCCGGAGCGGGCAATGGTTCGCCGGCTGGCGACCTTCGCTCGTTGCCGCTCGCGGCTGCGGCCGCAGTGGCGGGCGTATTGAACTCAAACTCCTCGCCGTCCTTCCGGTTCTTAGCGGGATGTGCGGCGGCAAATTCCTTGGCTTCGCGGCGTTTCTGAATCTGCTTATAGACAAACAGGCCGCCCAGGACGACGACGAGCAGCACCGTAATGCCGTAAGTTGAAAAAATGGCCGATGTCCACGAGTCGTCGGTCGCCTCCTGGATCGCTGCGTTTACGGTCAGCGATTGGGCCAGGATTAAGAAACCGGCAGCGGGGAAGAGAGTCGCGGCGCGTGATGGCCGGGTCGAGTTTTCAGTTCGCATAACTTTCATAGGTTAGATTGTGCGCCGTTCCCAAAGGTTGGTGCAGAGAGAAAACGGCGGAGTTAGGAATTACGAAGCCTGGGCAGGCAGGCCCGCGGACTTTCTTATTCAACGTCAGAGAACTTGTAACCGATGCCCCATACGGTCAGCACCAGTTGCGGATTCTCCGGGTTATCTTCGATCTTGGCGCGCAATCGATTGATGTGGGAATCGATTGTGCGATCGTACCCTTCGTAGGAATAGTCCCAAATCTTTTCGAGCAGGTATTTGCGCGGAAAGACGCGACCCGGGTTTGATGCGAATAGACGCAGCAGATCGAATTCCTTTGGCGTCAGGTCAACGTGGCGATCGGCGATCGTCACTTCGCGACGGACGGGATCGACTCGCAAATTGCCGCGAACGATCGGCGTTTCATCACTGCCCTCGGTGGCGGCTCCGGCGCGCGCGCGCCGCAGCACTGACTTAATCCGAGCTTCGACTTCGCGCAGGCTGAAAGGCTTGGTGATGTAATCATCGGCGCCCATCTCGAGTCCGAGCACGCGATCGACCACGTCGTCTTTGGCTGTCAGCATGATGATTGGCATCTGCGCAATCTTCTGTCGAAGTTCCTTGCAAACCGCGAGTCCGTCCATCTTCGGCAGCATTAAATCCAAAACTACGACATCAGGTCGTACCTTGATTGCTGCTTCTACGCCGGCAACCCCATCCGCGGCTGTCGTGACCGTGTAGCCCGCGCGCGAAAAATATTCTACGAGCGCGGCGGAAATATTTTCATCGTCTTCAACCACCAGCAATGAAGTTGCCGGCGCCGGAGC
>DATANL010000523.1:0-4279 GCA_036266295.1 Pyrinomonadaceae bacterium
AACCCGAAGCTTAAGAGATCATGCGGAAAATTTTGTAATCACATTACACACGAAAGCCGCGATCAAAGCCGCGGCTTTCATGTTCTTCTGCTCACCGCTCACTGCCTGTAGTACCGTCGATAGTGACGATGACGCTTGCGAATCTTATAGGTGTACAGCGCCCCGCTGCCCGCGCCGACGAGCGCACCAATACCCGCGCCCTTCTTGCCACCAGCGAGACCACCAATCGCCGCGCCGCCTAATGCACCCCCGGCCGTCGTCAACTTATCACGATGCTTCTGCCAAAAAGTTCGATGGCGACGATGATAACGAGTGCGCGTGACCGTGGTCTGCGCGAATGTCGTAGTCGGTACCGCGAATTCGAAAGCCCCGAACATCAGCACGCTCAATAACAAAATGGATAGAACTCTTTTCATACTCTCCTCCGTTCTAAATCGCGGCAAATTGCCGTTTGATTTAATGGATCACGCCGTTTTTACGAGAGAGTTGGCGTGACCGAGATATGTAAGTGCACCTGACGTGCCGCAATTGGAGCGCGGGCATCCTTGCCCGCATGAACGCACAGCGCTAAACAAATCGCGGAGCTGCTGCGAACCTTTTGCGAGCAACGATGCCCGCGCTCCCACAAATGAGCATGTTAGAATTCGCGCGCATGAGCGTTAGTCCGGACAACGGCAATTCACTTCCACCGCCACTGAAATGGGCGGGCGGGAAGCGTTGGCAGCTTCCATACTTGCGAGAATACTGGCGGCGCGAAAACGACCGGCGGCTCGTCGAACCGTTCTGCGGAGGGCTGGCGGTAACCTTGGGACTCTTGCCTCGGCGCGCACTCTTGAATGACGTTAATCCGCACCTCATCAACTTCTACTCGTGGTTGAAACGCGGGCTGCGGATCTCGATTGAGATGCGCTATCACGAGCCGCTCTTCTACCGGCACCGCTCGCGCTTCAACGAACTACTGCGCAGCTCGAAGCACGAAACAAAGGAAGCTGCATCGCTCTTCTATTATTTGAATCGCACTGCCTACAACGGCCTTTGCCGCTTCAATCAGAGCGGCGAATTTAATGTTCCGTTCGGGCGGTACAGCACGATTAACTATCGCGACAGCTTTGCCGATTACAAGCAGCTATTCGCCGGATGGGAATTCTCGACCGCCGGATTTGATCGTCTCAAATTGAAGTCGAAAGATTTTGTCTATGCCGACCCGCCGTACGATGTTCAATTCACTCAATATTCGAAAGGCGGCTTCAGCTGGGAAGATCAAATTCGCACCGCCGAATGGCTGGCGCAGCATGACGGGCCCGTCGTTCTCTCAAATCAAGCGACGCCGAGAATTGTCAGACTTTATCGAGACCTCGGCTACAAGCTGATCAAGCTCGACGCGCCCCGCCGCATCAGTTGCACCGGCGATCGCACACGCGCGAAGGAAGTGTTGGCCGTGAGGAATCTGGATTAAGAAACTGATACGCGCAGGGCTTTGCCCAAAAAGTCGGCGAAGCCGACGACTGAAAATAGCCCACCGATTTATCGGTGGGGATCAGCACGATCACAAGCGACAGTCCGTGAAACGTACGGCTGATCCGCACTGCGTTGCCTGCGGAGGATTTATCAGTCGTCCGCTTCGCGGACTGGGGGACGTTGCCGACCGGTTCCCAGCACTGAAGTGCTGGGCTACTTTCACTCGTCCGCTGCGCGGACTTGGCAAGACTAGACTTTTTGGGCAAAGCCTACGCGCAGATAGGAGATTGTCTGCTCGACGCACCTTGCGCATCTTCGGTTGGTCGCGGTGTGTACCTGCGCGTAATTATCTATTGACTGCTCCAGAGATTTGTAACGATGCCAACAGAAAACGCCGAAGGCGTTTACCAACTCCCAGCCCAGGGTTGCGCGCGCCAGCGCGCTACCCTGGGATATCGCGACATGGATTTGTGCCAACCCTGAAAGGGTTGCGATTAACACGGCCCGGTAAATTCGCGAACTCTTTCAGAGTTTCATTTACCCAAGATCCGCCGTTCCCCAGGGCGTTGCCCTGGGCTGGAATTTGCAAACGCCTTCGGCGTACGACGCGTCTCACGATTCCCTTTCAACTGTCGGACACCCACTGCGCCGACAACTTCGCTGTGATACCATTTGTCGCGTAAAACCCTCAGCTGAAGTACTGGCACCACTGTTGCACAGGCCCTCGACTTCCCGAGCCTCGGGTCTTCCCAAGCATCGGGTGGTTTTCTTATTAAATAAATGACCGGAGATTGCATGAAGAAACTTTCTTATCTGTTAACCCTCTTATTAATCCTGACACCTATCGCACCCGTCGCCGCGCAAACGGACACAAATCTCGAGCACGCGAAAAAGAACGTCGCCAGGCTCGGCGTCGGCTCAAAGGCCAAGGTCACCATCACGCTGAACAGCGGCACAAAAGTGAAGGGCTACGTTTACAGCGCGGGCGATGAAGACTTTGTGGTTCGCGACAGCAAGACCGACTCACCGACGACCATTCGCTACGCAGACGTGAAAAATGTCGATGACAATCGCGGACATCGTAACGCCAAGCTGGCAGTGCTTTTCGTGGGAATCGGCGCGGCCGTCGCGCTGGCCGCGGTCTTTGGCGCCATTGCTGCCAACGAGAGATAAAGACCTCTCGTCTGCACGCCATTGTCAGCAGCGGGCAAGCCGAAACCTTCGCGCGGCTCCAATGAAATCTCCTAAATCTTCGTCGCGGTAAATCGTCGGCGACGAAGATTCATCAAGCATGATCACACACGACTAATAGCTCGGCATCAAGTCAGAGCGCGCGTGCGATTGCGCCAGGCGCAACCGGAACGAGCGCCTCGCTGTGTCGCCGTGACTAGCACCGTCTGGTCCGCTGGGTGATACCGTGACTCCCGTTTCTCTTTCAGGTGTCGGATATTCATTGCATTAAATACTCGTCTGGTGTCGCCGGCAGCCGCTGCTTATCAAACAAACCTCACAGTTGTCGCACTGGCACTTCCATTGCACCTTGATGGCCGATGCTCGAACAGATTTCCAATTGAATTCCCCAGGATAGAGGAGATCACATGAAGAAGACTTCTTGTCTACTCGCGCTCGTGCTCATGCTTGTGCCCGTTACACAGCTTGCAGCGCAGACGCAGAAAAATGCGGAGAGTGCTAAAAAGAACATCGCCCGACTCGGCGTCGGCACCAAAGCCAAAACCGTGATCACGCTCAACGACCGTTCGAAAGTTAAGGGTTATATTTACAGCGCCGGCGATGATGACTTTGTGATTCGCGACAGCAAGACGAACTCGTCGACCACGGTTCGTTACGCAGACGTGATGTCCGTCAATGACAAAAGCAGCAAAGACCTGCTCATAGGTCTCGGCGCTGCCGCTGTGGGAGCGACCATCTTCGTCTTAGTCATCTCCCACGGCGTTCCGATCCGTTAGAGACTGAACACGAGTTGGCTACCTCGCAGCCTGTGGTCACGCGCTCGCACTCTTTACGAACGTAGCGTTGAGTTTGATATCCACACCCGCCAACGCCTGCGACACCGGACAATTCTTCTTCGCCGACTCGGCCGCATCGAGAAATGTCTGTTCATCGATTCCCGGCACTTCGCCTTCGGTGGTGAGTTCAATGGTCGTGATCTTAAAGGCCTCGCCGACCTTCTCGAGGCTGACATTTGCGTTGGTGCTGATGCGTTTCGGATTATGACCGGCCTTGGTCAAACCGGCCGCCAGCGCCATCGAGAAACATCCCGCGTGCGCGGCTCCGATCAACTCTTCGGGGTTCGTCCCCGCGCCGTCTTCGAACCTGGAAACAAAAGAATACTTGCCTTCAAATGCGCCGCTGCCGAGTTTGACCCGGCCAGTCCCTTCCTTGAGCGTACCTTCCCAAACTGCGCTTGCTGTGCGTTTCGCCATTAGTCTTCTCCTTGAATAAAGTTTTCAACATTGTAGTGTGCGCGCGCCACGAAACAAAAAGGACCAGCGACCTTGAAGTTCGTTCGATAAGGATCATCCCAGCGCGATGCGAAGGTTTTGCTGTGGCTACCCACGGCGGCAAGAGAAAAAGAATGTGTAATAATCCATCGTATGATCACGAACTGTCGCATGCTCGCCCTGATCTTGTTGCTCGGTCCTGGCCTCGTCTCGTGCAAGTCCGTCCACCGTCGGGCCGAGGAAGTGTACATACAGAAACAGACTCCCAGCGCCACGGCCACACCAGACGCTGCGCTGCAATCGCAGTTTGCGCAGATCGCGTTCCTCGGCAAAGGCCGCGTCGGTGCATCGGCGATAAT
>DATANL010000524.1:0-9355 GCA_036266295.1 Pyrinomonadaceae bacterium
GAACAGGTAACCCTCTATGGCGCCGCCAATGCCTACGCTCGGTGCGGGCAGTCGCTCCAGTCTCAGGCTCTGGTCGATGAACTGACGAAAAGATTCGAGCTCGACAGTTTGCTGACTGCTACGTGGCTGCCAATCATTCGAGCGCAGACCGAATTGACGAAAGGCAACGCGGCGCAGGCAATTCAACTGCTCGAGACCACGCGCAGGTATCAATCGTACGGCGAGTTCTGGCCGCAATATCTGCGCGGCGAGGCGTATCTGAGACTTAACAACGGGGCCCAGGCGGCGGCCGAATTCAAAACGATTCTCGCTAATCGTGGCTGGTACCCCACGTCTCCGCTGTATGCTCTGTCACAACTTGGCCTGGCGCGGGCCGAAGCGGCCGCCGGAGACAAAGGTGCGGCGCGCGCTGCCTATCAGGACCTGTTTGCGCTGTGGCAGGACGCTGATGCGAATCTCCCGGCGTTAGTCGCCGCGCGCGCTGAGTACGACAAGGTGAAGTAGCTTTCTGGTAGCGCAAATTCGTAATTTGCGATACAGCCTGCGAATGGCCGGATGTGATATATTCTCCGGTCAAAATCAATCCAAAAAGTAAGGATCTAATTCTTTAATGTCGGGACATTCGAAGTGGCATTCGATTAAGCACAAGAAGGGCGCGCTCGATGCCAAGCGCGGCAAACTTTTCACAAAATTCATCAAAGAACTAACGGTCGCGGCGCGCACCGGCGGCGGCGACCCGGACGCGAATGCGCGACTGCGGAAAGCCATCTCTGACGCCAAGGCCGGCAATATGCCGAACGATACGATCGATCGCGCGATCCGTCGCGGTACCGGCGCAGAAGAAGGCGTGAATTATGAAGAGATCACTTACGAGGGTTACGGTCCCGGCGGCGTCGCTCTGTTGATTGAATCGGTGACCGATAATCGCAATCGCACGGTCGCCGAGATTCGTCACATCTTTTCCAAGAACGGCGGCAACCTGGGAGAGGCCGGTTCCGTCGGCTGGATGTTCGACAAGAAAGGTTATTTGGTAGTCGAGAAGACCGCGAAAGCGGAAGATGAACTTTTCGATCTGGCGATCGAGGCGGGCGCCGAAGACATTCGCGACGACGAAGACAATTGGGAAATCATCACTTCACCCGAATCATTTGAATCAGTCCAGACTGCCATCAAAACCGCCGGCATCACGCCGCAGGTCGCCGAAGTCGAAATGGTCCCGCAGAACTACATTAAGCTCGAAGGCTCGCAAGCGAACCAGATGGTAAAGCTGATGGAAGCGCTCGAAGATCACGATGACGTGCAGAAAGTGTCCGCGAACTTCGACATGAGTGAAGCCGACATGGCGGCGGCCTGAAGTCGGGTCAGGCCCTGCAAATCATTTGCATTGACTAAAGTGAGAACATCCAAATCATTGGCAGAGTCGAATGACAATCTGATTGGCTTTGTCGCCAGCAGCGTAGAGAGGATCAACGATCGTCTAAACGGAATCGAGGAGCGCATGGCGACGAAGGCACAACTCGAAGCCACGACGACCGCTATCCGTGGCGACATTGAACAGCTCCATCTGCGGTTGAATACGATGGAGCATTCTGTGTCCTCTCGATTTGAGCAGGTCGAAACGGAGCTCAGCCGTCTCCGCGGCAGTTATATCTCTTAGGGGACATTTACATTCACAAAAGTGAATACAAACTCCGAGCGGTGGCGTCATTATGAAAGGTTCGCAACTCAGCATCCATAGGGAATAGAGTTATGATGCCCGAAACATCTTAAACCTCTGAGGATGAGTACGACATGTCTCACGGATTCCACCTGACGATCCGGCCAGAGCCGGACAAGAAGCGAGTCGCTTCGAAGAAAGAGAGCGACTTCGGCAAGACTATATGGATGATTTACGACGAGTTCTTTCCCGAGAGGTGTCGGAATCAAGGGGAAGGATACAGGACACATTGGAACACCCTATGGTTCCAGATACGGTATACAAAACCAGCCCAAATATAGCTGGCTGGGTAGCAACCCTATTGCAAAGTGTGACCCTCGTGACAATCGTCGGATGTGCTTTCTGGCTGGGTTCGCTTAGTACGACAGTTTCAAATACTTCTCAAAAGCTGGACAAGCTTAACGATGGTATTGTCGGCATTTCTAAAGACAGTTTAAGCAACCGCCTGGCGACAATTGAAACTAAGCTGGATAACATAGACAAGAAGCTTGAGAGTAATCAGCAATCCCCGCGAAAGTGACTCTCGGGATTAGTCTAATAGTTTCACCTACCTTCAATTTCCCAAAGATGTATCGGGCGGCGATCGTGGGAGTCATTCTGAGTGACTTGTGAATCCGTACGAAATTGTAGTGCCTGAAGTGAAGCGCGACCGGGTGCATGTAATTCTCTGTGTAAATGCCACTACCGTGGTATGTTCTCGGCAAGGATCGCCCGGATATTCTCCGACTACTGGGACACAACGGTTCCTGATTTCCACAATTGTCCTTTCATGATTTGCTGACAGACACTCAAGGCTGTGTTAGATTTCGCTGGTGCGCGTCTTGGGAATCGATCCGGGTAGCGAGACGACAGGTTGGGGCGTCGTTGAAGGCGATAGCAATGGGCAAAAATATCGCCTGGTCGAATTCGGTGTCGTCAAGCTTTCATCATCCGCAACGTTTTCTTCCCGCCTTTTAAAAATCAGTCAAGCGCTCGAAGAAATAATCGACCGATTGACACCAGACGCCTGCGCGATTGAAGAAGCCTTCTATTCAGTCAATCCGAAGGTGATTTTGAAGCTCGGACAGGTGCGCGGGGTCGCGTTGCTGGCAGCCGAACGTGCAGCTTTAGAGATTGGTGAGTATTCACCGCGGCTCGTAAAGCAAACCGTCGCGGGCTATGGCAATGCTGAAAAGCAGCAAGTCCAACAAATGGTGCGCGTTCTATTGTCGCTGGCTTCAATCCCCGAACCGCATGATGCGGCCGATGCGCTGGCCGTCGCCATCTGCCATTTTCACCACGCAGGTTTTGGCCAGCGGATAATGGTCGCCGCGCGCCGGCGGTGAGTGTCGAGTGAGAAGATCGGCTCGACGACATCCGTTGCGGACTTGAAAAACACTTGCGGCGACTGGACTCTGCAGAAGTGGCCGAGAACAAAACACATTCACTCGAGGCCAGGCCTCCGAGGGGCGATTCTGCCCGGTACCGGCAACGTTTCGGCCGGAAGAGGCAACTTAAGAAACGTCGTATTCGCACGCTTCATTCGAGGTGATTTCGACTGAAGCGGTTCTCAGCCTCAATCTTCGGTTGTTGGGATTTGCCTCATAAATCAGTTGTAGAATTATTCGTCAGTTTTGATTTGTATCGCTGACGAGCGTTTCCATTTCTTCGAATCTGAAATCCAGCAATTATCATGATTTTCCACGACCGCCGCTTTGTCATTCTGGTTTTTCTTGGTGTCTTCATCTCGGGAACCGCAATCGCTTCAAGGAAGTTCTCGCAACCGTCCCTTGGCGGCGAGATGTCGGCGAACGGTTTGCTTGAAAGCGCGGGTCGCCGCGAACGAACTCGCAACCAACCTTCAGCGACGAGTGTGTCCTTCGCGCAAACTCCTGCGGATCCGGTCAAGTCAGCGCGCCGTGAATTTACGATTTATCGCAATGACGAGGGCGAGATAATCTGCCGCGAAGCCACGCCTGACGAAATCAGGGCCCGTCAAGATGAAGACCTGAATAAGGTGGGCCTCCGGCAGATCAATCACCTGGGACTCGACAAATCGGTCAGTGCCCAGGAGCCCGCGGCGACGAACCTCATCATCGTTTTGCGCGCCACTCAGCAACTGCAACAAAACGCTACCGCCGTCGCGGCATTTAATCGCGCTGCGCAAAACTGGGAAGACGTGATCATGTCGCCAATCACCATCTACATCGATGTTGATTTCGGCGCCACTAATTTTGGTGACCCCTGGCCGGCGAATGTTTTGGGCGCCACCGGCGCGCCCAGCTCCGGTTTTCCATATCAGTCCGTGCGCACCAATCTGAATGCCGAGGCGACCGGGGAAGGCAACGCAACCAAGCAGGCCATCTTTAATGCTCTGCCGGCTAATAGCGTTCCGACTGATCTCGGCAATGCCACTGCAGTTGATGTTTATGATTCAATCGCGCGCGCAATAGGTCTGTTGCCGGCCACCGCACAGCCTACGGATAACGCGGCGCAGATAGCCTTCAACTCCCAAAATACATTTGATTTCGATCCGTCAAACGGT
The DNA here is from genome assembly GCA_036266295.1 of Pyrinomonadaceae bacterium. GTDB lineage: Bacteria > Acidobacteriota > Blastocatellia > Pyrinomonadales > Pyrinomonadaceae > UBA11740. Next base: position 4,242 of record DATANL010000524.1, read on the forward strand.
ATCACCGCCGGCACAATAGACTTCGATGCGGTCGCCACGCACGAAATTGGTCACGCATTAGGGTTCGATTCAGATGCCGGCGAGAACATCCCGAAGCCGACAATTTGGGACCTCTATCGTTTTCACTCCGGAACTACATCGGCCACGTTTCCCACAGCGCAACGCATCATGACGACCGGCAGCTCGAGCAGCGATCTACAATTCGACTTCATTCCCGGTAATCCCGAATTGGGACTGTCAACCGGTGGGCCGGACGGCAATGGCGGCGACTTGTGGCAATCGAGTCACTGGAAACACGTCTCGACCTGCACGGGTTACATCGGAATCATGGATCCGGCGATTAGCAACGGTTGCCGTCGTACGATTACCAGCAACGACACGCTGGCGTTGAGTTCCTTCGGATACAACCTGACGAACAGCAATCAGCCCCCGCCACCACCGCCGTCGCCGACACCGCCGGCAAACGATAACTTCGCAGCCGCGCAAATAATTTCCGGATGTACCGGAAGTGTAAACGGCAGCACCTTTGGCGCGACCAGGGAAACCGGCGAACCGAGTCACGATCCACCTGATGCAATGTCGCTGAGCCCCCGTCACACAATCTGGTATCAATGGCAGGCGCCCTCTAACGGAAGCACCACCATCACTACCAGCGGCAGCGATTTTGACACGATCGTGGCGGTATACACCGGAACTACAATAGGTTCGCTGACGCGAATCGTTTTCAATGACGATGTCCAGGACGGCGTCATCAGAACCAGCAGCGTGACCTTCCCTGCGACCTCGGGAACTGTTTATCGAATCGCCATAGACGGATGGGGCGGCGACATGGGAACAGTCAAACTCAACTGGCTAAGCTGCGGCGCAACCCCGACACCCACGCCGTCACCAACTCCCTCCTGCGTTTTTGGCCTGAGCCGCTTTTCCGACAACTTTCAGACTGCGGGAGGCACCGGGAGTGTCAACGTTAATAACCTGACAGGATGTTCCTGGCAGGCAGTCAGCAACGCGGGCTTCATCACGATCACTTCAGGTTCGTCCGGGGCTGGTAACGGAACCGTGACTTATTCCGTCGCAGCGAATCCAGGGCCTCAGCGTTTCGGAACCATGACAATTGCCGGCGCTACTTTTGAGGTGAGCCAGGCCGCGGATTGCACGGTCACGTTGAATCCGACCAGTCAGTCATTCCCCGGAACTGCCGGTGCGGGAACCGTCAATATTTCGGTGCAACCCGGATGCAGTTGGCAAGCCACGAGTACTCAGGGCTTTATTTCGGTTACTTCAGCCCCGAGCGGGAACGGGAGCGCGACTCTCAGCTACTTTGTCGCCGCGAACACCGGCGCTGCGCGATCTGGAACGATAGATATTTCCCGGACCATCCTTACAATCAATCAAGCAGTCGGTAACCCGATTAATGACGCGTCATTCTTTGTGAAGCAACAGTATCTGGATTTCCTGAATCGGCAAGCAGATCAATCCGGACTGGATTTCTGGACGAATCAGATCAATTCGTGCGGCACCGATGCGCAGTGCATCGAGGTGAGGCGCGTCAACACCTCGGGCGCGTTCTTCCTGTCTATTGAATTTCAGCAAACCGGAAATCTTGTCTACAAGATGTACAAGGCCGGCTTCGGTAATCTGTCGCCGACTAAGCCGGTAGCCGTGGACCGGGCTCCGTTCATCGCGGACACGCGGCAGATTCAAAGTACTCCCGGCCAGGTCATCGTCAACCAGGGGAATTGGCAGGTCCAGTTGGAAACCAACAAGCAGGCATTCGCGTTGGCCTTTGTGCAGCGCCCGGCCTTCCAAACCGCGCATGCGAGCCAGACGGCTGCCAACTATGTAAGTTCGCTGTTTACGAATGCCGGCGTGAGTCCGACCACGGCCGAAACCAATGCCGCAACTACTGCATTCGGCAGCGGTGGCGATGCCGGTCGCGCCGCCGCCCTGCGGAGCGTCGCCGAGAGCGCTTCCGTCGCCGCGAAGGTTAACAACGAGGCATTCGTGCTGATGCAATACTTCGGATACCTGCAAAGAAACCCTTACGATCCACCTGAGTCAACGCTCGATTACTCCGGCTACAATTTCTGGCTGGGTAAGCTGAATCAATTCAACGGCGACTTCAACGCGGCGGAAATGGTCAAAGCCTTCATCGCGTCGAGCGAATACCGGTAACGCTTCGGGCCGTGAGGAGCGCACGTCGGAGCGCACGCATCCCTGCGTGCGGTTCGCCGACATCCCTGTCGGCTTGATCGTGCCTGATCGTCTGTCCACGTAACCTCTGGTTGCGGCCTCCCCCCCTGCAACCAAACCTCGCAACCTCTCACTAACATGTAACTTGTCCCCTTATGAAAAATTGCGTCTAATAAATGAGCGTGTCTCGAAATAGAAGTCTGCTGTTGACCCTTTGTGTGCTCGCCGTGCTTGGCGGGATGTTTCGCGTGGCCGCGTCTCGCAAGGCAAACCTCCCGGCGTCGACCGGCGTTGTCATCAGCCAGGTTTACGGCGGTGGCGGCAACAGCGGCGCGACACTCAAGAATGACTTCATCGAGCTATTCAACAGCGGCGCGTCTTCCGTCGACATCTCGACATGGTCGATTCAATACGCGTCCGCGAGCGGCACCAGTTGGCAAGTCACGAATCTCTGCGCGAGCGGCGCGTGCACGATCGCTCCCGGTCATTATTTCCTGATTCAGCAAGCCCAGGGTTCGGCCGGCACAACTGACCTGCCGACTCCGAACGCAACGGGCACAATCGCCATGAGCGCCACCGCCGGAAAAGTCTCCCTCGTGAACGGCACGACAATGCTTTCAGGCTCGTGTCCGCTGGGCGGAACAGTTGTCGACTTTGTTGGGTACGGCAGCGCGAACTGCTTTGAAGGAACCAATGCGACCAGCGCGCCCAGCAACACGAATGCGGTGCGGCGAATTAATAACGGCTGTACCGATACAGATAAGAACAGTAGTGACTTCGCCACGGGCGCGCCCACACCGCGCAACGACTTATCACCCGCGATCAACTGCGGCGTGTCGCCATCTCCCAGTCCATCGCCTTCACCGACTGCGACGCCGAACTGTGGTGTAGAACGATGGTCGGTGAAAACCGGAACCGACACGGACGCGCACTCGGTCAGCTTCGTTTCACAATCGACCACCATCGCTACGATGCGCAGCTGGACGGCGCCATCGCCGATCCCCTCAAACAATCGTGTCTCACCATTCGAGACGACCGTCTGGACGATCAGCGCGAACCTGCTCGAATACAAATTTGAAGACGACTCTGACTATCACATCGTTTTGCAGGACGCGTCCGGCAACACGATCATCGGTGAGATTCCCAACCCGGGCTGCGTGGGCTCAGGCAGTCCCTTCGCGGCAAGCATCATTAACGCCCGTCTAAAATTCAATGCCATGTTCACCGCCAGCACCAGCTTTCAATTCGCCAACGTTCCGGTGCAGGTGACTGGCGTGGGCATGTTTGACTTTCTCCACGGCCAGACGGGCGTCGCGCCAAATGGCATCGAACTGCATCCGATCCTCGACATCGTTTTCGCCAACAGTTCGACGCCGCAGCTTGCTACGAACGAGTCGGCTAATAACGAAGCCGCCGCGGTGAATCTCTTGTTGATGCGCGACCCGTTCGACGTCACGAATACCTCCGAATGGCTCAACGCGGGCGCCGACCGCAACACGAGAATCATTCTGTTCGCCGCAAACCTGCAGTTGGCCCAGGGCGAGACGGCCTCGTCCGTAGTCGTGAAGTTGATCGACAGCACGAACGGCGTCTTCGACGTTCCCGCCGAAGACGTGCGCACCGTCCCGAACCATACGCTCACCCAAATAACCTTCCGCCTCCCTGACAACATCGCCAGCGGACCGTGCCTGGTCACGATCAAGGCACAGGGCCAAACGAGCAATTCCGGCGCGATCAATATTCGGTAACCCGTGCCTCGTGTCAGAATCCCGATGAATCGGGATAGCGACCGGATCAATACGGCGATCAGAATCAAGCATCTGTTTGGGAAAATGCGTCTGCCACCCGACGCCCCCGAGCTGCGATTGATCTTGCTCGGCCACCGCGCCGAAAAAGTAGCCCGACGGTCTGTAATTCGTCATCTGCACGACGAACAGATTGATCTGCACGGCGCCACGCCCGAGCTGCGCGCCGTTTGATCCAAACCGCATCGCGAAAAACTCAAACAGCATCGCGCTAGACTCAACCTGCACGGCGAAAAACTCCAACTGCATCCCGAAAAACTCAACCTGCACCTCGAAAAAACCGATCTTCACCCCAAATTTCTGCCAGTCGCATCCGCCGAACCCACAAAATGCTCAGCAAAATCGCTGTTGACGCGCTATATTGCAAAAAACACCGCGCTGTGGTGCAAAAACCTTGCTAGTCTGCGGCTTTGAGACTAGAATGCCCGCCGTTTAGTTAATTAGTGCTCAGTTCCCAGTACTTCGAAGAGGCTTCCCCAAACTTCGAAGCTCTTCCGGGTACTTCTTTCTGAGTTCCCACACTCCTCGATCACACAAGACGAGAAGTGAAACCCTAGGGCGACGCGTAATACTTCGACGCGCAGCCCCATATCCCATAGGAGGGTTCCATGAACGACACCGTCAATTCGGAATTCAAACTTGTCGTCGCATGCATGAGTTCTGTAGCTCGCACTCGTCGGACTTTGCGCCCGCGAGTCTGGGTGCGCAGTTGAGTACGAAGTTATCCACTCAGCTTGCTGAGTTGACCAGTCTTACCGGTTCATACGCTGCGGATGATAGCGCCGCGCGACAGGGCACAGACCTGCGTGCCGACGCGCGCGACGATCTGCGCGCGCGGCTCAAGCGATTCAGTCGTACCGCGCACGCCATCGCGATTACAGTTCCCGGTCTCGAGAACAAGTTCCGCATTCCGCGTGGTGACAACGATGAGGAGCTGGTCGCCGCCGCGCGCGCCTTCGCGCGCGATGCAGTCGAGTTTAAAAATCACTTCATCGCCCACGCGATGCCGGCAACCTGCGTCGAGGATCTCAACGCCAGCATTACGAAGTTTGAGGCTTCGATGGACGACCAGTCAGGCGCCGTCGGCGACCGAGTCGGCTCGCGCGTGGCAATCGA
>DATANL010000525.1:0-4223 GCA_036266295.1 Pyrinomonadaceae bacterium
GGGCGTCTTCCGCCAGCAGGATGCGCCGGTTTTTGGCTTTGATGTGTCGGTGCAGAAAGCGCGTACGGCGGCCTTCTATTCAAATGCCAACGCGGGCGCGTTGCTGCGCGGCGCTGGGTTCGGATCGTACGTCGACCGAGCCAGCGCCGATGGTTTGAAGTTGGATGGGTCTGTAGCTTTCACGGATCGCGCCGGGGGATTTCTGCATCGGCCATTCTTTCCCGACGGCATTGACAACACTCCGCCGGGGCCGTTCAGCACGGCGATCAATCAATGGAGCGTTTTCAATGTCGGCCTGCAACTGGACTTGATCAAAGCCGGTTTGCAAACGGCTTTGAGCGGCGGCGTGGCGCCATGCACTTCGATTCCCAATCTGCCGAACGGCATTCAGATCTTTCCCGGCAGCATGCCGTTGTACAAGAACGGCCTGTTGGTGGGCGCAATCGGAATCAGCGGCGACGGAGTCGATCAGGATGATTTGATTGCGGCCGCAGGTGGCGCTGGTTACGCGCCGCCCGAGAACATTCGCTCAGATCAGATTTTCGTTCGCGGCGTGCGGCTGCCGTTCTTGAAGTTTCCTCGCAGTCCGAACTTGTGAAGATCAGTAGGCGGGCAGTAGTCTGCCTCTAAACATGAAAGTGAAGTTTTCTCCGTTTAGAGGCGGGCTACCGCCCGCCAATCGTTGCCTCAGCGTGAACTCAACCCGCACAGCGTTTCTTTCAGCGATCTTTATCGGGGGTTTGTTGACACTTTCATTCGCAGGCCATACTCAAACTCCGCAAACGCCGCGCGGCGTCATTCGCCTCAAAGTCAGATACAAATCAGCGGACGTTACCAAAGAGCTGGCGCGCAAACGATTCTTTCTAATCAAGGGCTCGCTTGATGAAAACAGATCGTTGGTAGACGCGATAAAGCAAACGACGCCTGGCTCGCGCGAGTGTTACTACCGCTCCAAAGGCGCGAGTCAGCAACTGATCAAATGGCTGGCAGAGAACGATTGCGAATCCGTGTACTGCCGGGCGATCGAAGAGCGCGAATTGATCGGCAGCGACGCGGTCCCCGAATTCAAAAGTGCTTACGATCTGGCGCTCCGGGAATTGAAGACGCCCGAAGTGGCGCGGCGCTGGCTATCGAACTACCTGCCCGCGGACATTCGTGACGGTTATTACAATCTGAAGCAGCGCACGATCGAAGGGTTACTTAAACAGGCGGTCGCGCTCAGCGCGAAACCGGTCATGTCGATCATGACCGATCGAAAAGGCACGGCATATCTGACTGATATCGAACCCGGAACCTACACCATCTCGAACCTGGTGCCCAGCGAGACCGGGAAAAGCGAGATTCTTTGGCTGTGCGAACGAGAAGTTAAAGCCGGCGATCTCTCGATCGCGATGCGCCGGCCTTTCATTTTGTCCAACGAAAAAGATCCGAAAGTGAAGTGCGAGGTGATTGAACGATCGTTGCCGGTGTGTAACTGATTGGGAGTGCGGCGGCTTGACGCCGCGTTTTTATTTGTCGCGCCCATGCGGCCGGAGCATGAAAAAGCGCCGTCAAGCCGGCGCACTCCAAAATCCAGTGTTATGAAGCGTCGTTTTATTGCTCTGCTGACGATTGCATTTGCGCTGGCCGCGATTGTGGCTGCGCAAACTCGTCGCGGCCCACGCACGAACAAACCAGCGACGCAAACCCGGCCGGCCCGTGGCACACCTGCGAAGTATTCGGCCTTCCTTCATTCATCTGACAAGCACAAAAGTTTAGCCTGCAACGACTGTCATAAGATTCCCACCGCTTGGAACGCGAAGCGAGATTTTCCCGACGTCGCCGATTTTCCCGGACACGATGCGTGCGTGCGTTGTCATCGGCCGCAGTTTTTTTCACGACAGGCGATGAGCGGGACCGGCCCGGTGGTCTGCACAGTCTGTCACTTGCGCGCTGCGCCGCGCGAGGCTGCGCGTTTCGCTTTCGGCCAACCTAACGCCGGCGACCAATCAGCGAAATCAAAAGACGAACGCCAGTTCACGATCGAGTTTCCACATGATAAGCATCAGAACGTAATTGCGAGACGGCAGTCGCCGGGCTTGGTCCCGCGGTTGCTTCGGGTTTCGTTCCCGCCGCCGCCGGATGAAAAGAAAACGGATTACAACAACTGCACCATCTGTCATCGACGCAACGATGAGCTGTTGAGTGCGCAAACGTTACCCGCTTCGGACTCGGGGGACCAATTCCGCAAGTTCTTCAAGACCGTGCCCCGCAGTCATGATGCGTGTTTCGCCTGCCACTGGAAAAATCAGAAACCAATCAATAACGACTGCGCCGGTTGTCACAAAACTGCGAGCACATTTGTGCCGGTGGTGATGCCGAAGCGCATCTCTGCAAAGTTCAGTCACGAAGGCGGTAAGGGCGAGCACGTGATGGAGTGCACCACGTGCCACATCAACATCACGCGTGCCGCGAGTCTGCGCGGGTTGACGCCTGACGTGCCGATCGCGGCGTGCACGACCTGTCATAAGGACAACAAGAAAACGACCTACCCCAAGGTCGTCACGATTGAAGAAGAATTCGCGCAGTATAAGACAACCAACGCTTGCGTTTATTGCCACGCGCCGGATGTTGGATCGAAGAAACCCCCGGCGAGTCATGAAGCGGCGCAGTGAAACAGCAGCAGTCAGAGGTTAGAGATTAGAGGCTGGATCAATCGGTGACACTTCGTATTTCAATTATAGTCACAATGCTCATAACGTCTGTTTGTTTATCGGAACCGCAGACAAACGATCAGGACTATTCAAAATTTCTGCACACAAGTTCAAAGCACGCATCGCTTGCCTGTACCGGCTGTCATCATCGAGCCGACAATTCCATACGTCCGAATTTCCCCGGTCATAAGGACTGCACCAGTTGTCATTTGACGCAGTTCACGACGCCAAATATTCCGATGTGCTCGATCTGCCACGAGAATGTGAATGGCAACGACCCGCCGCGCCGAAGCTTCCCCGATCGTTTCAAAGAGAGCTTCAACGTCAGTTTCGATCACGCGCAGCACATGACCGGTAACGCCAGGCCAAAGAACGGCTGCATCGCTTGTCACAGTTCGTCTTTGCGACGCGGCGCGGCGTTGTCGATCCCGACAGGTTTGAATGCGCACACGGGCTGCTACACGTGTCATACGCCCGAGGCGCAGGCGAACGGACGTGACCTCGCTGCCTGTGGAGTGTGTCATGCGACGAAGGCCTACACCCGCACGCCGACGGACTCAACCGCTTACCGCCTCGCCTTCAGTCACGGCGAGCACGGCGCGCGACAGCGACTCAACTGCGCGGACTGTCACAGTTACACGCCGCGTCTGGCGCAGCGCCGGCAGGTGAGTTCGCCGCGGGCGCAGGAACACTTTCCGGCCGGCAACAATTCATGCGCCACCTGCCACAACGGGCGCCGGGCGTTCGGCGGCGATTTGGATTTCAAGAATTGCCGTCGTTGTCACACGGGATCGAGTTTCCGAATTGGAGCGTGACCTGTCGTTCAACGAAATTGGGTTTGACATGGATTGAATGACGTTCCAACATGCGAATGCGTTTGTCGATCAGGGGAGGGCTGAGATGAAACGGATTTTGATATCACTAATCGCAGTTCTGGCCGCGCTGGCTGTTTCAGTGGTGACGTTCGGCGCGCGACCATCATTCGTCCAACAGCCTCCCAAAGAAAGCAAAGAGCAGCCCGCGAAGGTCAAGCTCGATAGTGACAGCCTCGACGATAAGTGGGGCGAGGTTGCCTTCGATCACCAAACTCACTCTGTGAAGAAATACAATCCTGATGGCGCGTCGGTGACGGCGTGCACGTTCTGCCATCACACCGATCAGCCTAAGGATCAGCTGAAGCCACCGCTGACAACCTCAGAACGCAACGTCGTGCTGACGGCTGATCTGTTAAAGGATGCTGCCGCCGCGCCTGTCAAAACCTGCCGCCAATGCCATCTGCAGGCGGGGGACGACAGCAAACAACTCCCGGTGGTGACGAAAGATGGGAAGCAGCTGAAAATGGATAACGAGCACGCTTATCACATCAACTGCTTTGAGTGTCACGATGCGGCGATAAAAGCGAAGCCGGAGTTGGCGCAGAAAATTTCAGGATCAGATCCGAAGGGCTGCGGAAAGTGCCACGCTGCGAAGTGTTTTGGAGTGCGGCGGCAGAGCGCAGCGGCGACGCCGCTTTGGATTTGAGTCGATAAG
>DATANL010000526.1:0-2276 GCA_036266295.1 Pyrinomonadaceae bacterium
TGGGCGGGCGCAAAGCGCCGACAAGTCGGCGCACTCCAAACTAAGACGCTTGGGTCGCGGGCCGCTTCGCGCGTGCTGCGCCGGACAACTCGGGCTCCAGCCACGATTCTCCAGGATGATTCAATTCGCATTGTTGGGCGCGGCGTACAGATAGCCGATACCGCGCACTCCCTTGATTCGTTCGGTGCCGTCGGGCAAGACGCCGATCTTTTTCCGCAAATTACAAACATGCGTGTCGATGCTGCGATCGAACGGTGAGAATTCGCGCCCCAGCACATCACGCGTCAGCTTATCGCGGCCCACAACTTCGCCGGCCGCGCGCAAGAGCACTTCGAGCAAATCAAATTCGACTGAGGTCAAATTTATGAGCTCGCCGCCACGACGTGCGACCCGCGCGCGCGCGTCAAGTTCCACGTCTCCCACCGTAATCGGCGCGCCTGGCGCGGTGTCCGGTTTGACGCGCCGCAGAATCGCGCGAATGCGCGCCGCCAGTTCCTGCGGGTTGAAAGGCTTGGGCAGGTAATCGTCCGCGCCCATCTCGAGCCCGAGCACGCGATCGAGTGCATCGCCTTTGGCCGTCAACATCAACACGGGAATTCGCGATTGCGCGCGTATGCGTCGCAGCACATCGAAACCGTTGACGCCCGGCATCATCACGTCCAGCACGACCAGCGCATGGTTCCCGGATAAAGCCGCTTCGGCGCCGAGGGTCCCGGCGTTGACTGATTGAATTAAGAACCCTTCCTGCGTCAGGAATCGCGTGACGAGTCTACAGAACTCGACGTCGTCATCGATCACCAGAATGCTTTCTGATTTGGAATTGGGGTGCAGCTCCATCGACGGCTCCGGCAAGCGATCATTCTATACGGTGGTGGATTCGTCGCGGTCAAGAAATGTTAAGGGGACAGACTGGTTTCAGGTTTCAAGTTTCAGGTTTCAGGTTTAGCCGACCTCGCACATGGCCGCAGGTGAAACCTGAAACTTGAAACTTGAAACTTGAAACTTGAAACCGATCTTGACACTTCTTGACGGTGACTTGTCATTTCTTGACCGCGCGCTGCTCCTCGCGGTCGTAAATTCCTATTATGAAACGTTTCGCTTTGCTCGTCCTCGGCGCCGCCGCTGCGCTGGCCTTAATCGAACCATACCAGAGTCACGCGCAAGAAAAGTTGGACAGTCTCGTCGGTGTCGTCACCCACGTCGACAACGCGAGTCGCAGGCTCACCGTCAAGACCGACGCAGGTTCGGTAGTTCTAATTCAGGCCGACGACAGAACGACTTTGCTGCGATTGCCGGCAGGCGAGAGGACGCTGAGTAAAGCTACGCCGGCGAAGCTCGATGACATTGGCAACAGCGATCGGGTGTTGGCCCACGGAACCAGGTCCGATCAGGCGTTTCTCGCGCAGCGGTTGATCGTGATGCCGGCCGCCGAGGTCGCTAAAAAACGGGAACAGGATCTTGATGAATGGAAGCGGCGCGGCATTGGCGGCATCGTGCGCGAGGTTAATTCAGAGAGCGGGCAGATCACGCTGGAGTTGCGAGGTTCGGGTGCCGGCACGCGACTGCCGCTGCAAACAACCAACGCGGCCTTTCATCGGTACGTGCCAGGGTCACTGCGATTCGAAGACGCACGCGCGAGCAGAATTGACGAAGTACACGCCGGCGATCAGTTGCGAGCACTCGGCGGCCAGAGTTCCGACGGAAATAGTTTTGTGGCTGAGCAAGTCGTCTCGGGCGCGTTCAAAACGATTGGCGTCACAGTGACGGCCGTCGATCCTTCGACGGGCAAAATATCTGCCGCGACCCTCGATCAGAAAAAGCCAGTCACGATTTCAGTCAATAAAGATTCGGTGCTGCATCGCATTCCCCCGCCGGTGGCGTTGGCCATCGCGCAAAAGGCCAAAGGTGATGCGGGCAAATCACCTTCGACGCAACCCGGTCCCAAAACCGGAGCGCCCGTAATCGACGTGCAGCAGATGATTGATTCTTTGCCGACGGTCATGCTCAACGACATCAAGCCAGGCGACGTCCTGGCCGTGACCGGTGCTGTCGAAAACGATGAGGCCCACCTGGTGGCGATCAAAATTGCGGCTGGTGTCGATCTGGTCTTGAAGGCGCTGGCGCCCGCCCCAGGGAAACCGCAGCCTGTGCGTCTCGGCGCCGGCCTGCCGTCCGTTTTTGATTTCAGCGTGATACCGGTGAACTGATTTGTGGGAACCGATCTCATATTGGCCTCTCCCCTTGGGAGGGCATTGACATACTTGACGCATCAACTG
>DATANL010000527.1:0-7666 GCA_036266295.1 Pyrinomonadaceae bacterium
CCCAGGTGACCTGATTGTTGCTCGACAATGCCCTGAAGATTCAACGTGCCCGATTGCAGGATTACTCCGATCAATCCGAGTCCCAGCGCCAACTCGTAAGAAATCATCTGCGCCGCTGAACGCAGCCCGCCCATCAAACTGTATTTGTTGTTCGACGACCAGCCGGCGAGCGCGATGCCGTAGACGCCGACTGACGTAACGCCGAGCACGTAAAGCAGCGCCACGTCGAACTTGGCAATCACCATCGGAATGGTATTGGTGTTCGCAAACGGGATGGTGAACGGCAGATGAATATCCGGCCCGAACGGGTAGACCACAATCGTCATCAGCGCCGCGGTGGTCGCAATCATCGGCGCCAGAAAGTAGACGAAGCGCGTCGATTTATCAGGGACGATGTCTTCCTTGAAAATGAACTTGAGCAGATCGGCCAGCGGTTGCAGGGCGCCGCCGGGTCCGACGCGATTCGGGCCCAGGCGTCCCTGAATGAATCCGAGTACCCGCCGTTCGGCGAGCACGGTGTAAGCGACCAGCGTCATCACCACCGTGAAGGCCACGAGGATGCCGATCATTAAGAGAATGAGATGTCTCAGATCTTCCACGCTTTAATTTGGAGTGCGGCGGCTTGACGCCGCTTTACTCTTCCCGAATGCGATGCGCTTATCGAATTGAAATCAATAGTGCCGTCAAGCCGGCGCACTCCAAACTGTCATGCCGGTACTGCTTCGGACTTTAAAGATTCGTCAACCGTAATCTGATACAGCGGCGAAATTGCGAACGTGTCCGGCGTTGGATTGCCGGCCGCCAACAAACCGATTTGCGGCGTCTTGCTGATCAAAGTTCCGGGCCGGAAAAGTTCATGACCGACGGACGGAGTCTCCTGCAATTTCTCACCGTCGCCGGACAACGATTCAACTGTTTGGCGTAACGATTGAATTGCCGCCGCCAGGTCACGTTGCGGCGCGAGTGCATGCTTCACCTGCACCGGGTCGCTTTCGTCTTTCAATGCCGGATAACGCAAGCCGCCGTAGGCCGGAACTCGTTCGGCAATCTCGCGAAACACAGCGCTGGCTGATCGCTCGAACCCGAAATCAACGCCCAGCTCGTTCGCGAGGCGCGCGGTAATCATCCAATCCGCCATCGCTTGATGCACCGGTTCGATCGACGTGCGCACGCGCTGGACCAGGCCGCCATTGTTAGTGAAAGTTCCATCGACCTCAGCGTACGACGCAGCAGGGAATACGACATCGGCGAATTCCGTCGTGGCAGTCTCAAACAATTCCTGAACTATTACGAAATCCAGCTTGGCGAGCTGATTAACGCCGTGCGACGGCAATAAGCTGCCCGCGATGTAAGCGGCGCGAATCGAGTCTCCGCCCTGTCGCATTACCTCGGCAGTTGGTTTCGCGCTCAGGCTCATATCGTGCGCGCCGACGCTGTTATTAAAGAGCGGCAGCGGATGCAGGAGCGCGCGTGGTCCATCGTCACCGAACCCAATCGGAGCCTGCCCGATTAGTGTCTGGGCCGCAGGACTTACCTCGGCGCCAAACATAATCACGAGGTCGCCCTGCGTCTGATAGATGGTGTCGCGCGCGCTCGCGATTTCCTGCACGTCAATGCCCATCTTCTGCGCCGCCAGTTCGTCGCTGTCTCCAGTTCCCAGAGCCAGCACCGCGGCGTCTTCAGTGCCGGGCCGTATGTGAATAAATTGTGAAGCCTGTTCGCGCAAACGAATGGGCCGGCTATTGATGATGATCAGTTTGGCGCCGCTGTTGCGCACCGCCTGGCGAATCTGTTTGCCGGTCAGCGGTTGCAGTTCCTCGGGTTCGCCGCCGATCAGCACGATGGTTTTCGCGAAACGAATATCACGATGCGTCGCCAGCGGCCCGCCAAGATTTTCGAAGAAGGGAGCCAGGCTGAATGCGTCGGCCACGGCGAAGTTCTCAGTCTCGACAACTTCACTGGCAAATTTTCGTAACGTGTAAACCGACTCGTTCGTTAATCGCGGACTCGCGACCACCGCCAACGAATTGTTGCCGTGTTCGGAAACGACTTTGTCGAGCCGCTCGGCCGCGAAGCGAACTGTTTCGTCCCACGTCGCCGGAACCAGGCGGCCGCCCTTCTTGTAGCGAATCATCGGCGTGCGAATTCGGTTTTCATTATTGATGAAAGGATGGCCGAAACGTCCTTTCACGCAAAGGAATTCGCCGTTGTGACCGTTGACGTAGCGATCGCGCGCGACGATGCGCACGACTTCGTTCGCGCGCGAGCCGAGCGACATCTGACATCCGTCGGAACAGTAGGTGCAGGTCGAAACCGTCTGCGTCAATTCCCAGGGTCGATGCTGGTGGCGGTACGTGCCGTCGAGCAGTGTGCCCGTCGGACAGACTTCGATGCAGTTGCCGCACTGCGAACAATTCAACCAGCCGCCGAACGTACCGATGACAGTGTTCGCGCCCCGATTGCCCGCCTCGATCGCTTCTTCACCCATCCACTCATCACAGACGCGCGTGCAACGCTTGCAGAGAATGCAACGCTGCGGATCGTTGGCGACCATCGGCGACAGATACTTTTCGGGCTTGGCGTTCTTCCGTTCGATAAAACGTTCTTCGAGATTGCCCCAGTCAAAAGTCAGTTCCTGCAGCTCGCATTCGCCGCCGCGATCACATACCGGACAATCGAGCGGATGGTTCGCGAGGAGAAACTCGAGCATCGACCGTTGCGCCTTCTCAATCTCTTCGCTCTGCGTGGTCACGATCATGCCGTCGGTGCAGGTGATGGTGCAGGAGGTCTGCAGCTTCGGCATCTTCTCGATGCGCACCAGGCACATGCGGCACGAAGCCTGCAACGCCAGGTCGGCGTAATAGCAGAACGAAGGAATCGCGAAGCCGTTGTCGCGGCAGACGTCGATGAGACGCGCGCCCTTCGCGACCTGCAGGTCGCGATTGTTGATAGTTACTTTGACTAGTTCAGTGCTCATGAAATTCTCACCACAGAGGACACAGAGAAAAACGAATTGAAATGAGAACGCGGTGACCTTGTTTGTCTGGCTTTCCTCTGTGTCCTCTGTGGTTAATTGTTCTTCCGCAAATGCTTCTCGAAATCTTCGGGAAACCTCTTCACTGCGGACTGAATCGGCCACGCCGCGGCATCGCCGAGCGGACAAAACGATTTGCCTTCGATGTTGTCACAGAGATCGAGCAGCAACCGCGCGTCTTCCGGCCGCCCGCCCCCGCCGTCGATGCGCTTGAAAATCTTCACCAGCCAGTCAGTGCCTTCGCGGCAAGGCGTGCACCAGCCACAAGACTCATGCTTATAAAACTCAGTCAGGTTCTTCGTCGATTCAAAGACGTCCACGGTTTCATCCATCACGATGAAGCCGCCCGAGCCGACCATCGAACCGGCGGCGACGAGACCTTCGTAATCCATCCGCACATCCTTGCCGATGATTTGATCGGCGCGCATAATGTAGACCGACGAACCGCCGGGAATAACGGCTTTCATCTGCTTGCCGTTCAGAATTCCGCCGCAGTCTTCCATGATGAACTTTTCCATGTCGTCATAGCCCATGGGCAATTCATAGACGCCGGGCCGATTGACGTGACCTGAGACGGACCAGAGCTTGGTACCGCCGCTCTTTTCGGTGCCCAATTTGTGATAAGCCTCGCCTCCCATCTTGACGATGTCCGGCACGGCGGTCAGCGTCTCGACGTTATTGACCACAGTCGGCGATGCATACAAACCTGAAATAGCAGGGAAGGGAGGCTTCATGCGCGGATGACCGCGAAACCCTTCGAGCGAACTCAGCAGCGCCGTCTCTTCACCGCAGATGTACGCGCCGGCGCCGCTGTGCGTGTAGATGTCGCAAGCGAAGTCCGTTCCCAGAATCTTCTCGCCGAGCAGTCCGGCCGCGCGCGCTTCATCGAGCGCCACATCCATGATGTCGATCAGATATTTGTATTCACCGCGCGTGTAGATGTAATTACGGCGCGCGCCCAAAGCGTAGGCCGCGATCAGCATGCCTTCGATCAGCATGTGCGGATCGCGCTCCATCAAATAACGATCCTTGAAAGTTCCCGGCTCAGACTCGTCAGCATTGCAGACGACGTACTTGGCTTTCGGCGAATCCTTCGGCACAAAGCTCCACTTCATGCCGGTGGGGAAGCCCGCGCCGCCGCGACCGCGCAGCGCGGACTTCTTCACCTCGTTAATGACGTCGTCAGGCGACATCGAATCGAGCACCTTCTTGATCGCTTCATAACCGCCGTTACGACGGTAGACTTCGATCGATCGCGACCGCTCGAGATGAACTCGGCGCAGTTGCAGGGGCTCGCATCCGATGGCTGCTATTTGCATCTCTAATCAGGTTTCTTATCGCCGGCTTTTTCCGGCGGTATCACCGTCGTGTGACTGTTGACGAAATACTTGACGCGCAAAAAGAAGGTGCATTGCACGTGCGGCTCGAGGCCCATGGGCGTCAGGACAGCGTCAAATTTGCCGGGCGCCAGCGGCTCGAAATAGAAAGTGCTGTTCTTGCGCCGCTCCACCACGCGGTAGTTGTCATCGACGTTTCCCGACTCGAAAGCTTTATAAGAGTTGTAAGCTTCGAATGGTTGAAACGTGTCGAAGTTCTCGGTCACCGATACCGGAGTCAGCTTGAGTCCTAATTTAGCGTAGGCCTCCTCTTTCTCCTTCAGTATCTTCTGGGCCTCAGCGGTCATCTGCACCCGCACCGGATTGAGATCGCTGGTGATGTAGTCGACCTTGATCAAATCAAAAATGCCGCCCTGTGCGGCCATCGGCACGATCTGATCCAGCAGGCTGTGGTCCTTGAATCGGATCGCCAGGTTCTCTTTTACCTGGAAACCGGAAACCTTTTCGCGGGCCGTGCCTCCTTTGATTACGTAGTCGTAGACGCGGTTCTGCGTGACGAAATCCAGATAGGTGTCTTCGGGTCGCACGCCCAACGACGTCAAGCCGCGCTGAAAAGCCGTGACTTGATCCAGCAGCTTCTTATTGGCAGCTTGCACAGTGTCGGCTTCCTGGGCCAGGCCGAACACGGCCACGTATTCGCGCGTGTCGACGGTGGTTAGAATCTTGGCGTCGAGAAATTGATAAGTCGTAACCAGGAGATTTGGTGTCTCGGTCACGATCAGCTCGCTGGCGGTTTCAGGATAGGCGGGCTTGCGACGGACGACATCGCCTTGCTGCGCGCCTTGGTTGCCGTAGACTCGATTGGCGGCATCCTGGGCCAACACGGTGAAAGAAAAAGTGGGGAGCAAAAGGGACATGCAGAGAAGCTTTTTCATCGGTAGTCTCCTTAAGCAAATTTGTCTGCTCTAAAAGCAGAATTTGCTCTCTGATGCCTCCTTTCTCTCATCTCGTTGTTCAAACGTTCGTAAGTGAGTCCAGAATTTCATCCACTTTCGCCGGCGTCAGGTTCTCGTGATAGTCAAAATTGAGTTGAAACATCGGCGCGGTGCCGCATGAGCCGAGACATTCAACCAAAGACACGGTGAACTTTCCGTCAGGCGTAGTCTCGCCGGGCTTGATGCCGAGCTTGTTACAGACGTGCTCCGTGATCTTTCCTTCACCCATGATCTTGCATGACAGCGTCTTGCAGATTTGAATGTGATACTTGCCGACCGGTTTGGTCTGGATCATCGAATAGAACGTCGCGACTTCCCAGATGTCGGTGACGCGCAGTTCCAGGCGGTTCGCCAGATACTGCACGCCGGGCGCGTCGAGATAGCCACGTTCGCGCTGCACGATGAACATGAGCGGCAGAATCGCCGAACGCTTCACCGGATACTTCGCTATGTGCTTGTCGATCTCCGCTTCGACCTCAGCCGAAAACGTCGCCGGCTCCGGCATGTGCACCGGATGATCGGGCGGCTGAATTTTGACTAGTACTTCGGCCATCAATTCGTTTGCTTCGATCCCGGGGAAGTCTTGCAGATGACGTACAGCGCCAGCGGAACTGTCGCAACCACTCCGGCGCCGAGCAATGCGACACGAGCAACACGGCCAACCTTCCGTCTCACACGTTTGTTCATCAGCAAGCTGAGACCGGGAACCGGCGCCAGATGCGTCAAAGCCATCAGGCCGAGTTCCGGAATTCTGCGCACGCTCTCTTTCATCTAGCGATCAATCTCTCCCAAAACGATATCGAGCGAGCCGATGATCGCGACCACGTCGGCAATCATCTCGCCGCGCGCAATGTGCGGCAGCGCGGAAAGATTCACAAAACTGGGTCCGCGAAAGTGGACCCGCGCCGGCTTCGGACCGCCAGTCGATTTGATATAGACGCCGAGCTCGCCTTTCGAACCTTCAATCGCGTGATAAACCTCACCGGCCGGCACATCGAAACCCTCGGCGACGATCAGGAAGTGATGAATCAGCGCGTCCATGTGCGTCTTCATCGCTTCGCGATCCGGCAGCACGACTTTCGGCGCATCGGCTTTGACCGGCCCCGGCTTCAGCCGCGACAGCGCCTGCACCACAATCCGGTGCGACTCGGTCATCTCGCGCATGCGCACCATGTAACGCGCCCAAACGTCGCAATCCTGCTCGACCGGAACTTCAAAGTCGTATGTCTCATAACCGCAATATGGATTGGTGCGCCGCACATCGACGTCGATACCGCTGCCGCGCAGGCTCGGGCCGGACAGTCCCCAGTCGATGGCGTCGGTCGCGGATATGTAGCCGATGCCCTGCGTGCGCTTCTGAAAAATTCGATTGCCGGTAACGAGCGTATGAAATTCTTTGACGGCGTGCGGAAAGTCGTTGAGAAATTGCTGCACGCGTCGTTCAAAGCCGGCCGGCACATCCATCATCAAACCGCCGATGCGAAAGTACGAAGGCGTCAGACGGCCACCGGACGCGGCTTCGATTAAATTAAGAATCTTTTCGCGCTCGCGAAACGCGTAAAAGAAGACAGTCATCGCGCCGATGTCGAGCGCGTGCGTTCCGAGCCATACCAGGTGTGAAGCGATGCGCTGAAGTTCACAGAATAAAACGCGGATGGTTTGCGCGCGCTCAGGGATTTCCAACTGGAGCAGTTTCTCAACCGCCATCACGTAAGCGAGGTTGTTTCCCAGCGGATTCAGATAATCCATCCGGTCGGTGATGACGATGCCCTGTTGATACTTGCGGTACTCAAACAGCTTCTCCATACCGGTGTGGAGATAGCCGATGTCCGGCGTCGCCTTGACGACCATCTCGCCATCGAGCACCAACTCGAGACGCAGCACGCCATGCGTCGAAGGGTGCTGCGGCCCCATCGAGATCGTCATCTGCGTGTCGAGCGGCTGATCGACGATTTCGAACTGAGATGGAATGTTAACGGCGGTGCTCATCTGCGATTAGTTTCAGGTTTCAAGTTTCAGTTTTCATGTTCGCGCTCTTAACTTGAAACTTGAAACCTGAAACTTGAAACTCATTCCAGGCTATACGGTTCGTAACCTCGCAACGGAAAATCTTTTCTCAGCGCATGTCCCTGCCAGTCATCGGGCAGCAGGATGCGACGCAAGTCGGGATGATCGTCAAAGACCACTCCGAACAAGTCATACGTCTCACGCTCATGCCAATTGGCCGTGCGCCAGACGCCGGTGACGCTCGGCACGTGCGCGTCGTTTTCGTCGACGACCACTTTCAAACGCACCCGGTG